>CAZEUK010000042.1:1703-8085 GCA_964514535.1 uncultured Aquificales bacterium | reverse complement strand
CTTTTCAAACACCGTTTTATTTTTTCTCTAGTTATGATAATATTTTTTAAATTTTAAAAAGGTTAGGGAGATTTTTCTTATAAAGCCATAACTGGAGGAAGTAATGGAGCTACTAGGGGTTATTGTTGGAATATCGGCTAAAGCTTTGATATTTATAATAGGAATGTTCCTAGGTGCAGCATATCTAACTTGGCTTGAGAGGAAGTTCGCAGGACACGTTCAACAGAGACCGGGACCTTTACATGTCGGTTTCCACGGATTACTACAACCTATAGCAGACGCTTTAAAAGTTTTAACTAAAGAAGATTTAGTTCCTGATGGAGTTGATAAATTTTTATTCTACCTAGCATCCTTAATGGCTTTTGTCCCCGCAATAATGATATTGGCAGTAGTTCCATTTGGAGAAGGATTTAACCTATTTGGATTTGAGATAAAACCATATATAACAGATTTGAATATAGCATTAATATTAGCATTAGCCTTTGGAAGTATATCTATATATGGAGTTATATTTGCAGGTTGGGCTTCAAACTCAAAATATCCAATGATTGGTGGATTGAGAAAAGCGGCAGTTTTAATTGGTTATGAAGTTGCTTTAGGTTTTGCTATGGTAGGTCCTGTAATGCAGGCAGGCTCTTTCTCGTTAAAAGAAATAGTAGAAGCTCAGTCTTCATACTGGTTTATAATCCCTAATATTTTAGGTTTTGTTGTTATCCTGTTTGCAATATTGGCAGAAACAGGTAGAACACCTTTTGACGTTCAGGAAGCAGAAGCAGAGTTAGTATCAGGTTATAACACAGAATATACAGCTATGAAATTTGGATTATTCCCACTTGCAGAGTGGTATATAGCTACATTTGTTTTAAGTGCGATTACTGTAATTCTGTTCTTCGGTGGATGGCAACCATTCCCACTTTTAGGTTGGTTACCTATACCTTCAATAGTTTGGTTTTTCATAAAAGTATTTGCTTTATTTATGTTCTTCCTATGGGTTCACTGGACATTACCTAGATACAGAGTTGACCAAATTACAGAGCTGGCTTGGAAAATAATGTTGCCTTTAGCTTTAGCAAACATATTCATAGTTGCACTATGGGTTATAGTGGTAGGCTAAAGGTATGGCTGTAAAGGTTAAATATCTAGAAAGACCACAGCTTACGAATAAGGAGAGGATACTTTTTATAGATTTTATAAATGGAATGAAGATTACTATTAAAAACTTTTTCAGAAAAACTATTACAACAGCCTACCCTTATGAAAAGTTAACACCACCTAAAAGATTTAGAGGAACACACGGACATAGAGTTAAAGATGGTAAAGAGCCACCTTCTTTTAAAGTTTTAGAAAAATTTTTGGAAATAAATGAAGGAGAGAGCCGTTGCGTTGCCTGTTATATGTGTCAACAGGCTTGTCCTGTTCCTGAATTGTTTAAAATAGAGGCAGAGCAACTACCTAACGGTAAAAAAAGATTAAAGAGATTTGATATGAACCTATTAAACTGTATGTACTGTGGATTATGCACTGAAGCCTGTCCTGTAGATTGTATTATTATGACAGATGAGTATGAGACTGCATCTTATAGAAGAACCGACTGTGTAATCCATATAGACGATATGATAGAAAGAGCTAAAGATTACGATAAAAGAAGGTATAACGAACCTGATAGAATTTGGATAGATGATACACAAAGAAGTAAATTATGGGGGAATATCCAATGGAGCAACAGTTAAATGTATGGGCTTTTTATACGTTTTCAGCTTTAGCGGTTATATCAGCCTTTGGAGTTATATTTTTCAAAAATATTGTTTATGCAGTTTTATCCTTAATCTCAACTTTAATAATGGTTTCAGGTTTATTCTTCTCTATGGGGGCTGAGTTGATAGGCGGTTTACAGATATTAATCTATGCAGTAGCTATAGTTGTATTCTACGTTTTAGTTATATCAACTGTCCCTGAATTTAAAGGAAATTCTGTTGACCCTGCCTATATGTTAGTCTCACTACCTATAGGATTTATTTTATTTTTAGAACTTGCTTACGTTTCTGTGTATGGAGCTTGGCAGTCTAACGTTGGTCTTTTTACTGACGAAGTTATAAAAGATATAGGAAATATAAAAGCAGTATCCACAATGTTATTTACAAAATATCTATTTCCATTTGAAGTAGCTTCAATAATCCTTTTAGTTGCTATGATAGGAGCTATCGTTATTGGAAGAAAAAGCCACGTATTAGATGAAGAAGAGGAGGCAAACTAAGATGGTGCCTTACGAGTATTACATAGCATTAAGTGGTTTGTTAATGGTTTTAGGGTTAGTAGGTGTTATAGTTAGAAGAAATCTAATTGCAATGTTATTGGCTACAGAGCTTATGTTAAATGCTGTAAATATAGCATTTGTTGCCTTTGATATGAAGATTGGAGATGTAAGCGGACAGGTATTCGTATTCTTTATTTTAACTATAGCAGCAGCGGAAGCGGCTATCGGTTTAGGTTTAATAATGGCTATATATAGACTAAGAAAAGATGTTAATACAGACAGTATTACAGAACTAAAACTATAGGAAGAGGAGAGCGATGGAGTATTTATGGATTATACCTTTTTCACCTCTGGTAGCATTTATCATAATAGGATTGTTCGGGTATAAATTTTTAAGAGAACCTTTAGCAGGTATAGTTGCTGTATTAGGTGTTGCAATATCTGCAATAGTTTCTGTAATAGGATTTATAAATGTTGCCCAAACTGGAGCTCATTACGATTTAAAACTTTTCACTTGGATGCCTATCGGAGATTATGAAATAGCTGTAAGTATTCTCTGGGACCCTCTATCTGCCTTAATGACTTGTGTCGTAACGGTAATATCAACTTTCATATTTATATTTGCAACCGGTTATATGAGAGGTGAGCCTTCATACCCTAGATTTTTCGCCTATCTATCTCTATTCGTCTTCATGATGTTAATGTTAACCTTATCTGATAACCTAGTTCAGTTATTCTTCGGTTGGGAAGGTGTTGGTTTAGCATCATATTTATTAATTGGTTTTTATCACCATAAAAACTCCGCAGCAGATGCAGCTTTTGAGTCATTTATAACAAACAGAGTTGGAGACTGGTTATTCTTAACCGGTGTTTTATTAGCATTCACTACATTTGGCACACTGGATTATTTAGACCTTTTTAATAAATTACCTGAAGCTGGTTATTGGACTATTACGGCTATAGCTTTACTTCTATTCGGTGGAGCGGTAGGTAAGTCAGCACAGATTGGTTTACATATATGGTTACCTAACGCAATGGAAGGTCCAACTCCCGTTTCTGCTTTAATCCACGCTGCTACGATGGTTGCTGCTGGTGTATATATGGTAGCTAGATTAATGCCTATCTTTGCGTCATCGGATATGGCTTTAAATGTGGTTCTATTCTTCGGTACAGCATCAGCATTCATTGCAGCTACAATTGGTTTAGTTCAAAACGATATAAAGAGGGTTATCGCTTACTCTACAATGTCCCAGTTAGGTTATATGTTTGCCGCAGAAGGTTTAGGTTTATTCAGAGAGGGAATGTTCCACCTAGCTTCCCACGCAGTATTTAAAGCTCTTCTCTTCTTAGCAGCTGGTAGTGTTTTAATAGGAGTTCACCACATACTAAATATTCAAAAATTAGGACAGTTAAGAAAATATATGCCTATTACTGCATTTACATTCCTAATAGGTGCTTTAGCATTATCTGGAATACCACCTTTCGCAGGATTTTTCTCTAAAGATGCAATTATAGAGGGTGCTTATGAGATTAACAAATTGGTATGGTTCTTACTGTGGGGCGGTGCATTTTTAACAGCATTTTACACATTCAGACTATACTTCCTTGTGTTTGAAAATGGAGATAGGTTAGACCCACATGTTAAAAAACATGTACATGAAAGCCCTATCAATATGACCATACCTTTAATGGTTTTAGCTACAGGTGCAGTAGTTTTAGGATTTTTCCAAAGCTTCTTTAAAGAATTTTTAAAACCATCTTTAGACCCTAACAGTATGAAATTTTTATCAGAAGAAACAAGGGAATTGATGGAAGAAGGATTAGCAAGGGCACACCATGTTCATATAGCAGAGGACGCTATACATTTCCTAATCCATTCCCTAACATCACCTCTAGGATTATTAGCTTTATTTACAGCTTTAGGCGGAATATTTATAGCGTTTATAATTTATCAAGTTAAAGCTATTGATATTAAACAACTAACTAGAGATTTTAAACCTATATATCTGTTCCTATACAACAGATGGTATTTTGATTTTATTTACTACGCAATATTTGTTTATGGATATTACAAATTTTCTAAAATCTTATGGTGGATTGGTGATAAGTTCATCATAGACGGAATAGTTGACGGTTCAGCTAAAGTATCTCTCGGTACAGGTGGAATTTTAAGACAGGTTGTCCAGTCTGGCAGAATTAATGCCTACGTTTTACAGTTGGCTATTGGAATAATGATATTTTTAGGAATATTCTTACTCTTTGTTTAGGGGGCGGAAGATGGTAGATGTTTTAAACCCAGAATTTGTAAAGGCATCATTCCCGATAATTACAACAACGATAATTTTACCGATTGTTGCAGCTTTAATTGTTATGGTTTTACCTGAAAGATTAGCAAAACCTATAAGTATAGTTTTTTCAGGTATAGTTTTCCTAATTACTACATATATGTTATTCGCATATGACCCATCAGGTTATAAAATCCAATTTTACGAAAAGTATGAATGGATACCTACACTAGGTGTTAACTACGAGGTTGGTGTTGACGCTTTAAGTTTAACTATGGTATGGCTAACAGGTCTTGCATTCTTCATATCTTTTATATGGTCTGTGAATATAAAGAAAAGAATAAAAGAGTATTTTATTGCCTTTCTTATACTTGAAGCTGCCTGCATAGGTGTCTTTGTTGCTTGGGATTTACTCTGGTTCTATATCTTCTGGGAAGCGATGTTAATTCCTATGTTCTTAATAATAGGTATATGGGGATACGCTGAAAGAATATACGCAGCTACAAAATTCTTTATATACACATTTTTCGGTTCTCTCTTCCTTCTAATTGGTGTAATAGGAATGTATATTTATCAGTATTACAACTACGATGTATTATCTACAAGCTATTTTGATTTAGTTAAAATCCAATTACCACATAATTTAGAATTAATATTCTTCCTTCTTCTAGCTCTCGGATTTGCTATTAAAGTTCCTATGTGGCCATTCCATACGTGGTTGCCTGCTGCACACGTTCAAGCCCCAACTGCTGGGTCTGTTATACTTGCGGCTGTTTTACTAAAAATGGGTACTTATGGATTTGTAAGATTTTCTTTACCTTGGTTTCCTGAAGCGTCAAAATACTTTGCACCTGTCCTATTTGCGTTAGGGGTTATAGCTATCATTTACACTGCAATGATGGCTATAGCACAAACTCACATTAAGAGAATAATTGCTTACTCATCTGTTTCTCATATGGGTTTCGTAACTATTGGAACATTTGCATTAAATATGAACGGTATAAACGGTTCTATCATAACTATGATTTCCCACGGTTTTACTTCAGCGGCTTTATTCCTTGCAGCTGGATATATATATGAAAGAATTCATTCCTATGAGCTTAAGGATTTAGGCGGTTTAGCTAGGTTTATGCCTGTATTTGCAACTTTATTTATGATTTCTGCAATGGCGTCTGCAGGATTACCGGGATTATCAGGTTTTGTAGGTGAGTTTTTATGTCTATTGGGAACTTTTGAAGTTAGCAAATTAACTGCAGTATTGGCAGGTTTAAGCTTAATAGTTGGAGCAGGTTATACATTATGGCTCTATCATAAAACTATGTTTAAAGAAAGTTTATTGCCTTCAGAAAAGATAGCAAAATGGGAAAAATTAAAGGATATGAACACTGCAGAGTTATTATCTTTTGTTCCGTTAGTAATAATGATGTTTATTCTAGGAATATATCCTACTTGGTGGATAAAACTTATAGAAAACACTTCAGCGGCTATACTATCTAAGTTTGTGGGAATGTAGTTTCCCGTTTTCTCTTTCATCTTTTACTTTAAGAAATTTCTTTATTTCTTTTAAATTAGATAAATCTATTTTTAATGCTCTGAAATAATTCTTTTCTATTTTTATGTTTGTATAGTCTAACGCCAGTTTGGAAATTGAATTTAGCCAATTTGTTAAAATCAGATTAAATAAAAATTTTTAGTAGTTAGTATTACCTTTTTACGACTTACAATTATATTACTTAATTTTCAAGTTAAATTTGAAATAAAAAAAATATAAATTATAATATTTTATTGGAGTTGCCCAGGTGGCGGAATAGGCAGACGCGCTGTCTTGAGGGGACAGTGCCCT
>CAZEUK010000042.1:0-1603 GCA_964514535.1 uncultured Aquificales bacterium | reverse complement strand
GAGTTGCCCAGGTGGCGGAATAGGCAGACGCGCTGTCTTGAGGGGACAGTGCCCTTCATGGGCGTGCGGGTTCGACTCCCGCCCTGGGCATAAAAAATTTATTCAATCTTTTTAACTGTCTCTAAAACCGTTTAAAACTCTCTATTTAACTATTAAAAATTTTATATTTTAATATTTATGGAAAATATATTTGGGAGGAAACTTTAATGGCTGGACATAGTAAATGGCATAACATTAGACATAAAAAAGCTAAAATGGATGCTAAAAGAGGGCAACTCTTTACTAAATTAATAAGGGAAATTACAGTTGCTGCCCGTCAAGGTGGAGGAGACCCTGAATTTAATCCAAGATTAAGAATAGCCATAGAGAAGGCCAAGAAGGCAAATATGCCAATAGAGAATATAGAGAGGGCTATAAAAAGGGGAACAGGTGAACTGGAAGGTGTCCAATATGAAGAGATAGTTTACGAAGGATATGGTCCTGAGGGGGTTGCAATAATAGTTGAGTGTTTAACGGATAATAGAAATAGAACTACTGGGGAAGTTAGACATATATTCACAAAACACGGCGGAAATTTAGGTGCTAGTGGGTGTGTATCATTTATTTTTGAAGAAAAGGGTGTAATATACGTACCTAAAGATAAATACGACGAAGAAACCATATTTGAAAAAGCTATAGAAGCAGGAGCTGAAGACGTTATAACAGATGATAATGAATATTATGAAATAAGAACAGAGCCTAAAGAGTTTTATAACGTTAAATCAAATTTAGAGAAGGAAGGAATTGAAATAGAAAAGGCAGAGTTAACCAGAATACCTACTACCACCGTAGAGATAAAAGATGAAGAAACTGCGGAAAAACTGCTTAAGTTGTTAGACGCATTAGAAGAACAGGATGATGTTCAAAAAGTTTATTCAAACTTCAGTATGTCAGACAGTTTAATGGAAAAATTGGCAAAATAGATTATGAAAATCGTTTTAGGTATAGACCCGGGGAATTATAAAACTGGGTTTTCTGTTCTTTTAAAAGAAAATAACAGTTTGAAAATTTTAAAAGCTGGAGTAATAAAACCTGTAAGAAAGAAACCTCTCCATTTAAAACATATATTTTTAGAATTGGAAAAAGTTATAAAAGAGTTTAATCCTAAGGAAATTGCTTTAGAAAGTTCATTTTTTGGCAAAAATCCACAAACTTTAATAAGGTTAGGAGAGATAAGAGGGATTATCCTATTGTTATCTGCCTTGTATAATATTCCAATATATGAATACACTCCCCAACAGGTAAAAAACGCCATTACAGGTTATGGATGGGCTAAAAAGGAAGATGTGTTAAGTATGGTAGAGAGATTTTTAAATTTTAAACCTGAAAGTTTTGACGAAGCTGACGCAATAGCAATAGCATTTTGCCATCTATTAAACAGCTGAAGGAATTAATCTTATGGAAATAACCGCTTTACTGCTAGCAGGTGGTTTAAGTAAAAGAATGGGTAGGGATAAAGCATTTCTTACATATAAAGGTAAAACTTTTTTAAGAAATATATTAGAAAGTATCCAACCATATGTAGATAAGATAATCCTTTCTATAAACAAATCTGAGGATTTAT
>CAZEUK010000041.1:0-8107 GCA_964514535.1 uncultured Aquificales bacterium | reverse complement strand
GTTTTTAATTTTTTCAAATAGTTCTGATGTTATAGACGTTGTAGAGGATAATATATCCAAACATATAGAGAAGATAATTGTAGGAGACGAGGGATTTATAATAAAACCTAAACAGTTTGTACTGGCTACAACATTGGAGTATATAAAACTTCCTAACAATATAACTGCCTTTGTTGAGGGAAGGTCTTCACTTGGAAGGCTAGGTCTGTTTATTGAAAACGCAGGTTGGGTTGATGCAGGTTTTGAAGGTAACATCACTTTAGAGTTTTTTAATGCAAACTCAAGACCTTTAAAAATCTATCCAAATATGAGGATATGCCAACTAGTTTTGGCTAAAATGGAAAGTGAGGCAGAGTTTCCATATAGAGGTAAATACTTTAAACAGAAGGGAGTAACCGCCTCTAAAATTTATATGGATAAAGATTTAAGATAATTTTGTTAGTAAATCTTCTGGGAAAATTAGTAATTCTTCTTCTTTAAAGAATTTTAAATCTAGATAATCTTTTCCCGTCTTTTTATACAATCTTTTAGGCGTAAGCTTTACAGTAAAAATATTTAGCAGATTTTCAAATGTAGGATTATTGACGAATTCTTTAGCTTTCTTTTGGTTTATAAGGGATAAAACTTTTATGTATTTTCTTATAAACTCTTCCTTATCCATATTTTTATAAAAATGTATTAAATAAACTTTTGTAAAAAAATCATATCTGTATATACTGTCCTTTAAACTTTCTTCATCTATAACAGGGTAATTTTTATACATCCTTAAAACTTCTAAAGCAAAAATACCTTTTCTTCTACCTATAAACCCTTTTCCCTTTTTTTCTTTATAGCATTTTGTCCCTTTTACTCCACAACTTGGAGATTTAGATTTAAGTAAAAAACCATCTACAAATTTTATTCTTTTTAAGAAATCATTAGAAAAATTTATTAAATCTTCCGTTAAATCTCTACCTGTTCCTTCTTCGTAAACTTTATAACTTCCATTTTCAAAAACTAAAAATATTTTTTTCCTTGGTACAGGTAAGCCAATGGATACTTCAGGGCATACTGGTATAAATTGAAAGTAATCTTTTAGAGTTATACCTATAGGATTATCTAAAACTTTTCCGTTATATCTAACGTTTTCCCCCAGTAAACAACTACTTATAACTATCTTAGGTTTATCCATATTTTTTTATACTAATTAAAGGCAATTATTTATAATTAAACAGTAATAATTCTACAGGATTGTTGGTAAATAATGGGAATTAAGATAGCTTTCATATGCACTGGGAACTCTGCAAGAAGTCAGATAGCTGAAGGTTTTGGAAAGTATTACGCTAAAAAGTTTGGTAAAGACATAGAGGTTTTCTCTGGAGGTTCTAAGCCTGTAGGATATGTCCATCCGTTAGCGATTAAAGTAATGGCTGAACGGAAAATTGATATTTCAAACAACAAATCAAAATCTTTAAACGAAATACCTTTAAATGAGGTTGATTATCTAATAACTTTATGTAGTGAAGCAGAAAAGGATTGTCCTGTTATTCCGAATGTAAAGGTAGAACACTGGAGAATTTTAGACCCTGCAGGTATAAACGGCTCTGAAGAAGAAAAACTAAAAATTTTTAGAAAAGTTAGAGATTTAATTGATACAAAAGTAAAAGCTTTAATAGGGAGGTTATAGAGGTCTTATATGGATTTAGACCAATTTTATAGAGATTTTGCTATAGTAGGAATATATCTGTTTGCATTTCTTTTCTCATTTTTATTTGAAAAAAAACTTTTACTACTCTTTGAAGAAAAATTAAAAGAGAGAAAAAGTTCAGTATTACTTTTGTTTTCCTTTATAAGTGGTTTTTTATTCATTTTAGGCTGGACATTAAACAATTTTATTGAAGACAGCTTTATAAAAGATATATTTAAAAACTTCGTATTATTTTCAACATCAATATTTTTACTAAGGTCTATCTTTAATCTTTTTATAGAAAGTAAGTTTATCCGTTATCTACTTTACTTTTTATTAACATCAGACTTTTTAATATCTATCTTAAAAATAAATCTAATGTATATAAACGAAAAAGAATATTCTAAGCTCTTAATATATATAGAAAAATTTTTAATAGTAAACATTATCTACCTACTTTTTTCAAAAAGCTTATATCTAATTAAAAATAAAAACTTAATAAAATTTCTCCGTTTTTCTGCCTTTGTTTTACTTGGAATATTTCTTTTAAACTGGGAATTAAATATTATCAATCTTTCATTTGAGACTTTAATAGGTTTTATACTTATACTCTCAATAACTGCTATTTACTACTATTTAAACTTTCTATTACCAAAGTTAGATAACTACTTTAAAAACATTTTTAAAGAAGACGACTTAAAATCTTTAAAACTAAATATTAAAATCTTTATAACTGCCGTTTATATTGCAATAATAAAAGAGATACTATCAACATTTTTAAAACTAAATGTTATATTTTCCTATTTAGATAACTACTTCATTATTAAAAGCGAATTAATATCAATTTCCATATACTCAATTTTAAAAGCTATACTGTTAAGCTTTATTCTATTTTCTTTATTAAATGTAATAAAAAAGGTTATAAAACTACAATTTTTAATAAAAGGAATGAGCATAGAAGCAGGCTCTGCTGAGGCATTAGTTTTTAATCTAGGTGTCCTTTTTAACATAATGATTATAATGTCTTTCTTAGGTATAACTTGGAAAATAATACTACCTTTTGCCGGAACACTTGGTATAGGTATAGGCTTTGGTCTCCAAACAATTATGAATAATTATATCAGTGGATTTATTCTTATGTTTAGTAAAAAGCTAAAAGTTGGAGATATTGTTGAATTACCATCTTTAACAGTTTCAACTTTAGGTAAAAATGAGGAAAATGTATTTGGAGTAATAGAGTATATAGGAGTTTTATCTACAATTGTTAAAACAACAGATGGAGTTGATATATCAATACCTAACTCAGAATTTTTAAGCTCCCCAACAATAAACTTTTCCTATAAAGACCCTTTAGTAAGAATGAGAATACCCATCGGTGTAGCATACTCATCTGACCCGTTAACCGTAAAAAATATACTCTTGTCTGTAGCTAAAAATTTACAGAATGAATTTAACTTAAGAAATTTTAAACTACCTGAACCTAAAGTTTGGTTTGTAGAAACAGGAGATAGCAGTTTAAACTTCATAACTGCAATTTGGATAGATATAAGGGTAAATCTTAATGTGTTTGAGATAATAAGCAAGTTTTATTTTGATGCTTGGTATAAATTAAAAGAAGCTGGTATTGAAATACCTTTCCCTCAAAACGATATTTGGTTTAGAAACAAGCTGAAAGTAGTTTTAGAAAAAAAGGAAGATGTAAAGGATATGTAAATTCTCAAACCTATTACTCTGCCTTTAGAATACTTAAAAACGCTTCCTGTGGTATTTCAACTTTTCCTAACTGTTTCATTCTCTTCTTTCCTTTTTTCTGTTTTTCTAAAAGCTTTTTCTTCCTAGTTACATCTCCACCATAACATTTTGCCAAAACATCTTTCCTTAAAGGTGGTATTTTGGCAGATGCTATAACCTTTGAACCTAATACTGCCTGTATTCTTACTTCAAAAAGCTGTCTAGGTATATTTTCTCTCAATTTGTCAACTAAGTTTCTCGCAACTCTATAAGCTTTATCTCTATGAACTATAAAGGATAATGCATCAACTAAATCACCATTTATTTTAATATCCATTTTAACTAAATCACTCTCTCTATAATCTTTAAACTCATAATCAAACGAAGCATATCCTCTTGTTGCGGTCTTTAATTTGTCGTGGAAATCAAATAAAACCTCTGCCATAGGAACATCGTATCTTAATAGAACTGTTTTTTTATCTAAATACTCAAACGATTTTTGTATTCCCCTTTTATCCTGAACCAATTGAATTACTGCTCCTACATACTCGTTAGGAGTTATTATATTTGCCTCTATATATGGCTCTAATATCTTATCTATTTTTGATGGGTCTGGCATTTGGGAAGGATTTCTTATCTCTAACTCTTCACCTTTTTTAGTTATAACTTTGTATATAACATTAGGAGCTGTTGTTATTAACTCTATTCCGTACTCTCTTTCAAGTCTCTCTTGGACAATCTCCATATGTAATAATCCTAAAAATCCTGCTCTAAAGCCTAATCCAAGTGCTGGGGAACTTTCCACTTCAAAAGTTAACGCCGCATCATTTATGGAATACTTTTCTAAAGCGTCCCTCATCTCTTCAAATGTTGTTGAACCTGTTGGATATAATCCTGCAAACACCATCGGTTTAGCTGGACGAAAACCGGGTACAGGTTCATCAGTTGGATTTTTTGCATCTGTTATAGTATCACCAACTCTTATGTCCCTAACGTCCTTTATAGCCGCCGCTATATATCCAACCTCACCTGCCTTTAAACTTTCAAATTGGGTCATATGTGGGGTTTGTGCTCCAACTTCCGAAACTTCAAACTCCTTACCTGTTGACATTAATCTTATTCTTGTTCCCTTCTTAACTTCACCGTCTATTATTCTTACAAATGCTACCGCTCCTCTGTATGGGTCGTAGTACGAATCAAATATTAAAGCCTTTAAAGGTTTATTAATATCTCCCTTCGGTGGAGGTATCTTCTTAACTATAGCCTCTAAAATATCCTCTATTCCTATACCTGCCTTTCCTGAAGCAAGTATAGCTTCCTCCGGGTCTAACCCTAAAACCTCTTCAATCTGCTGTTTTATCCTGTCAACATCTGCAGATGGTAAATCTATCTTATTAATAACAGGTATTATCTCTAAATCTTGCTCTAAAGCTTGCCAAAAGGTTGCTATAGTCTGTGCCTCTATTCCTTGGGTTGCATCTATAAGTAGTAAAGCTCCTTCACAGGCGGCTAGAGACCTAGAAACCTCATAACCAAAATCAACATGACCGGGTGTATCAATAAGATGTAATGTATATTCATTTCCGTCTTTAGCTTTATACTTTAATCTTACAGCCTGTAGTTTTATAGTTATTCCTCTTTCCCTCTCTATATCTAATGTATCTAAAAGCTGGTCTTTCTTTTCCCATTCCTGAATAGCTCCTGTAAACTCCATCAATCTATCTGCAAGTGTAGATTTACCATGGTCAACATGGGCTATAATTGAAAAGTTTCTTATATAATCTAGCCTATTATCTGACATCCATTACCTTCCCAACTTGGTTTAAAACTATTATTAATAATACCAAAATAAATAATGATTTAAATTGAATAGAAAAAAAGAAAAGAGAAAAAGGAAAGTTTAATTTTCTTTATTTTCTGAATTTAACTTTTTGTTTTTTCTTAAAATATCTTCAAGTATTTCTTTTGCAACATCTTTACCACCTAATCCAAAGGCCAGAGCAAAAGCTAATCCTACACCTATTGATATTGCAAATACTAGAGAATAAACAACGTTAGGAGCTATTCCTAGATATGGTAAGGATAAGATTACAGATAGAATTATTAATGCTGTTTTTATAAATATTCCCAGATTTCTGTTATCAAGTCTCTTTTGTAGTTGTGTTCCTAAGTATGCACCTGCAAATATTATCACAGACGCAATTATAACTTTAAACAGTATCTCTATAAAGTTTTGGGTAAGTGTATATAAAGCCTTTGCATCAATATAATCAAACGCTTGGGATAAACCTATTAAAACAACAAAGGTCATTATTACATATTTAACTAACTCTCTAAATTTTAATCTTTGTGAAGATATTCCCGCTTCCTTTGCTAACTCGTCTATTTCCAAATCATCTGCTATATTTGCAACAATCTCTGCGAAGAATTTACCAATAAAGAAAATTATTCCAAATACTAAAGCGGCAGCTATGATTTTAGGTAAAGTTAGTAGAATGGAAGCTATCATTTCTGTTGCAGGTTGAGTTATGATTGTGATTTGGAGAGTATTTAAGGATGCTAGGATAACAAGTAATACTAGTACTAGATATACAATATTAGCTACAACTGTAGAGATATTGTCTATCTTATACTTCTTACCAAATTCATCAACCTGTAAAGTTGTTAAAAGGGACTTTACAAACTCCTTTGCAATTTTACTGAATAGAATACCTAAAAATAGGATTATACCTGCACCTATGATATTAGGAATGTAAACCATTACTTGATTAATCAAGTCAATAAATGGTTGTGTAATATACTTCAAGCCTAACACTTCCAATAATGCAATCATAGTGATTAAAAGGACAAAATAATAGACTAATTTACCTAGGCTAATTAAAAACTTCTCCTCGTTCTTTAAAAACTCAACCTTTGTTAAAACATTTACTATGAACTTTTTCAACAGAATGGCTATACCAAAACCTACTAAGCCTATACCTATGGCTTTTAAAATAACGATTAACATAGGTAAGTAATCGTTAAAATCATAGCTAAACATACCTCACCACCTCCTTTAAAATTTTACAATATAATTATTAAAAAATATTATAATATTTTTATCAATATTGATTTTAGTATGATTATTCATAGATTTATTAGAGGAAAAAAGTGATAACAATGGAAACTCCTAAAAATTTAATCAAAATATTTAACTAACTAAAAATTTAATAATACAAACAAAAATTGGCAAGATTTTTATTTTTTTAATTCGGCCAATTCCTCTATTAATGCGTCTGTAAATCCTTTGGATATTAACAGTTCCAAATATTTTTGGGCAGATTTAAAGGTTTTAAACTTTCCACAGTATATACCGTAAAAGTTTTTATAGGGCTTTATAAAGCAGTTTTTTAACTTTTTTCTTTTTATAAACTCATCTGCATTAGCTTTTGAGGAAGATAAGGCAATCCTTACAGAATAGTAAGTTTTTAGTATTCCCGATTTTTTTAATTCCATTATTCTTTTTTTCGCCATTATTCCATATTTGGTATTGTATTTACTTGATATGGAATAATATTGATAAGCTTTATCGTAATTACCTTGTATATCTTCCAGATAACCTAAAATATAGTATGCAAAATCGTAATAATCTTTATATTTAGACAGTTCATAAGCATACTTTTTTACTTTAGGTATATTATTCTTTCTTAAATAGTGTGAAACTAACAGTTTCAAAATCTCTGGATTTTTATTTTTCAAACTTTCAAAATAACTTACAGCCTTGTCTATATTCCCAAGTTTATAGAACGATAAAGCTCTATAGTAATTTACACTTTCTACAAACTCTTTAGGAATATCTTTTAAATTTTCAGTCTCTTTTATAAGTTCTTTATACATACCTAATTTATACAGTGCAATTATTTTATAGATGTAAACTTCCTTCGGTATATTATCAAAACCAACTATTTTTTTATAATTTTTCTCCTCAAAGTAAATATTTATAAGGGCAATTAAAAATCTCTTTTTCAGTTCTTCATCTTTAACAAAAGGTATTATTTTCTCTAATATTTGTTTAAGTTTATCATCATTTTTTATACTTTCTTTTATAATAGTTGCGTAAATTTTATCTTTGAAATCGTCAGATATATCAAGATTATTAACGAAATCTATAAAATCAAATATTAAATCATCATTTCTAGATTTTATAGCAGAGTAAAGCATTATCTTTATAAGTGCTTTCCTGTTCTTTTCATCTTCAGGATAGGTTTGTAAATATTTTTTTGCTTTGTGGTAGGCTAAGCTGTAAAATCCATCTTCATACAGTCCCTTTGTAAGAATTAATAGTTTTGTTCTGTTGAAATCCCTGTTTAGATTTATCTTTTCTTCACCGTAAGATACATTGTAAAACCCAATAAAGACAACTAAAACCAAAGCTAAAAACTTTTTCTCCATCAGCCACACTCAGTTAAAAATTTCTACTAAACACAAATTTAAATATAAATATTTATTCGGCTAATAGTAAATACTTTTTATTGAAGTTTTAAAACAGATAAAATTTAAAAACTTTTTCTTTTTAAGAAGTTTTATAATTAATTTTGAAAAGTAAAGACAAGTTTTTTGGAGGCTCTTTATGGATAAAAAATTATGTGATGAAAAATTGAAATGTTATAGAGATGAGATAGATAGAATAGATAACGAAATTTTAAGACTTTTAAACGAAAGGGCTAAGAT
>CAZEUK010000040.1:0-8146 GCA_964514535.1 uncultured Aquificales bacterium | reverse complement strand
TATATTAACTGAAAGTTTGAAAATTAAATAATTTAATTGAATTTGATTTTAGAATTGCTATTAAATAAAAAACCACAATATAGTTATTAATGCTAAACTAATTTTATAGAAAATAAATCTGAAAGGTGAAATATTTATAATGCCTTTATACCTAAAGATAGCAATTAGATATTTGTTTTCTTTTAAGTCTAAAGCTTTATCCTTTATGTCTATAATATCAATACTAGGTGTTATTGTTGGAGTGTCCGCTTTACTTATAACTTTAGCTGTAATGAGTGGTTTTATGTGGGGCTTAAAAAATAAAATACTTCAAAACTCACCACATATAGTTATTTTTAAAGTTGATAACAGTTTCACCGATTATGAAAGTTTATATCCATACCTGAGAAAAGTTAAAGATGTTGAAGAGTTTGAGCCTTTTGTATACTTCCAAGCTTTAGCGTCAGATAGGGAAAATTCTGTTCCTGTAATAGTTAGGGGTGTTCCTCCAGAAAAGGACAGAAAGATTTTAGGTTTAGATAAAAGGATTGTTGAGGGCAAGTATGATTTATCAGGAAGGAATGTGATTATAGGTAAAGAGTTGGCTTTGTCCTTAGGATTATCTGTTGGGGATGAAATAGTATTAATATCTCCATTTGGAAGGAGAACACCTATAGGTTATATACCTAGGGTAAAAAGGTTTAGGGTTGCAGGTATAGTAGATTTTGGTTTTTTTAAATATGATGACAGTTATGTTGGAATGAATTTAGAGAATGCCCAAAAATTCTTTAATATGAAAAACTCTATAACAGGTTTACAGTTAAAGATAAAAGACCCTTTTAAAGCTGATGAGGTAAAAAAAGAGTTGTCAAGATATATTCAGTTTCCATACGTTATTAGAACTTGGCAGGATATGAACAAAAGTCTATTCCAAGCTTTACAGTTGGAAAAGTTTGCTATGTTTTTAGTAATAACTTTAATTGTGTTAGTAGCATCATTTAATATATCAAGTTTACTTATAACTAAAGCTAGAGACAAAAGAAAAGAAATAGGAATATTAAAAACTATGGGTGCAGACAACAACTTTATTTTAAAAGTTTTTCTGTGGCAGGGATTAATTATAGGTTTTATAGGGACAACTATAGGAGTGTTAATCGGTTTTACTGTTATATATGTGGCAGACACATACCATTTAATTAGACTTAACCCAGAAGTATATTTAATGGAGTACCTACCATTAAAAACATCATTAAAAGATTTTGTTATGGTGTATATATCATCAATTTTTATATGTTTCATATCTTCCATAATACCTGCCTATATGTCTTCTAGAGAAATACCTGCGGAGATTTTAAGGAATGAATAGGTATTTACCTAAGTTTTATGCAATAACAGATAGGAAAAAGTTTAAATATCCTTTGGAAAAACAGATAAGAATTATTAAAGAAAAGGGAGCAGGTATTATACAGTTAAGGGAAAAGGATTTAAACTCTGAAGATTTGTATATGCTAGCAAAGAAGATTAGAGATTTAACAAAAGAATTAGATATGTTGTTAACTGTAAACGATAGGGTAGATATAGCAATTTTAGTTGGGGCTGATGGTGTCCATTTACCTGAGAAAAGTATTCCAATATCTGTTATAAAAAAAAGATTTCCTGATTTAATAGTGGGTAAATCCTGCCATTCTTTAGAGTGTGCCTTAAACTCAGAAAAGGAAGGGGCAGATTATATATTTATATCTCCAATTTTTTTTGTTGAAGGGAAGGGAAAACCTATAGGTTTGGAAGGCTTAAAAGAGGTTATAGACAAAGTTAAAATCCCAATTTATGCATTAGGAGGAATTAATAAAGAAAATTTAAAAAAAGTATTGAAAACAGGAGTTTACGGTGTTGCTAGTATAAGAATGTTTTTATGAAAGGAAAAACTAACCTATATTTTTTAACTCCTGTAATGAGTAAACTTTATACTCCTTATTCCTGTAAGATTTTATAGCTTCAACACTAGCTTTAGCTCCCCTTACAGTTGTAAAGTATGGGATTTTATTTTCTACAGCCGCCCTTCTTATATGGTAGGCGTCAGACCTTTCCTTTCTGCCTGTTGGAGTGTTAATAATCAGATGTATATTGTTATTTTTTATTTCGTCAACAATGTTAGGTCTCTGTTCGGAGAGTTTTCTAACTTCCTTTGAAGGAATACCATACTTACTTAAATATCTGTGTGTTCCTTCAGTTGCGAATATTTGGAAACCCATATCAAATAAATCTTTTGCTATATCTACAATATGAGGTTTATCTTTATCTGCAACTGATATAAACACATTCCCTTTTTCCGGTAGTATTGCACCTGTTCCTGCCTGAGCTTTCCAAAATGCCATTCCAAAATCTTCATCTATTCCCATCACTTCACCTGTTGATTTCATTTCTGGTCCAAGTAATGGGTCAACTTCAGGAAATCTGTTCCAAGGAAAAACAACTTCTTTTACTGAGTAAACTTTAAAATCTTTAGAATGAAAATCTGTAGCAGGATGTTTGTCCTTAATATCAAAAACTTCAGGCACTAACTCTTTCAACTTCTTACCGATTATTATCTTAGATGCAATTTTAGCCAGCTGATAACCTATAGCTTTACTGACGAAAGGAACAGTTCTTGAAGCTCTAGGGTTTACTTCTATTATATAAATCTCATCATTTTTTATAGCATACTGTATGTTTATTAAGCCTTTAACATTCAAAGCTTTAGCTAACTTTCTAGTTTGTTCTTTTACCTGATACAGTATTTCCTCTTTAAGTGTGTAAGGTGGTATGCAGGTTGCACTGTCCCCTGAATGTATTCCTGCTTCTTCAATATGTTCCATAATCGCACCAATTAAAACATCTTCCCCATCTGATACAGCATCAACATCCAGTTCAACTGCATTGTCTAAAAATCTATCTATAAGTAAAGGTTTGTCTTCTGATACATAAACCGCTTCCTCTATATACTTTAAAAGTTCTGACATATCGTAAACTAAACGCATAGCCCTTCCACCTAAAACGTAGGAAGGTCTAACTAGCAAAGGAAAGCCTAAACTACCTGCTATGTTTATTGCTTCCTCTTTTGAATGGGCAATAGCACTTTCAGGCTGTTTTAAACCTAACTTAATAACCAATTCTCTAAATTTTTTCCTATCTTCTGCTATATCTATACTTGAAGGGGAAGTCCCCAGTATATTTACTCCTGCATTCTGTAGTGGTACTGCCAACTTTAAAGGTGTTTGTCCTCCAAACTGTACTATAACACCTATAGGTTTCTCACTTTCTATAATATTTAAAACATCTTCATAAACTATCGGTTCAAAAAAGAGTTTATCTGATGTGTCATAATCGGTAGAGACTGTTTCCGGGTTGCAGTTTACCATAATAGCTTCGTATCCTTCCTCTTTTAAAGCCCATACACAGTGAACACAGGCGTAATCAAACTCTATTCCCTGTCCTATTCTATTCGGACCACTACCTAAAATAATAACTTTTCTATTTTCCATAAAGTGCAACCTCAACACTTTTTAGCAAAAAATAATATACTACAAAAACTTACTGATAATTTTTGAAAATTCCTTTTATTGAAACTTAACATTACAGGAATAATATGAAATGTATATATCAAACATCTAAAATCTAGAGGGACAAAATGAAAAAAGTTTTAGTACTATTGGGGCTCGTATTTATTTTAGTGTTAAACTCCTGTTCTTCATCAATAAACAGTTATCAGATTAATCCGTTGAACAAAAAGGATAGCTTTGTAGTTTTACCTTTTGAAAATAACACTGAAACACCACTTGCAGGTTTAAGGGCATCAAAAATTGCGGAGGGGGTTTTAGTTTCACACGGATTTAATATAAAGGAAAAAATTTATAAACAAAAAGAGTACAAATCTGAAGAAATAAAACAGATGTTGAAAAAATTTAAAGAAGAAGGCTACAGATACGCAATTGTTGTGACTGTAAATGAGTGGAGATATAAAACAGGAATAGATGGAGAACCTGCTGTAAATATAACGATGAGAATAGTTGATTTAAACAGTGATAAAACTGTTTGGTCAGGTGTGGCGTCAAAAAGTGGTATGGGTTATTCATCAATTGGAACACTTGCACAAGATTTATTAAACGAATTAGCAGAGAGTATTAAATAAAATTTTCCCTTGGGGATAGATATGTTTGAAAAATTTAAATTATTAAGAGTTTTTGGAGATACTTTATCAATACTACTTGTTTATCTGATTGTAGGGTATTTTATAGACCCTAAAGATATACTTCTTATAAATAAACCTTTTCAGTTCTTTATAATAATCATTGCTATTATAAGTCTGTTTTACGGTTTTCCTGCAGGCATACTATCTATGCTTATTTTCCTAGTGGTAGGCTTTACATTTTATCCTGAATTTCCGTTATATCCGTTTTTATGGTATCTGACATTAACGCTAATCTTCAGTGAGGCACATTACCTTTGGACTAGTAAGATTTTGAAGTTAGAAAAGGAGATGGAATATTTACAGGAAAAATTAAAGTATTTAAGAGAAAGCTTATACACACTTAAAATCTCCCATGACCAGATAGAGAAAAACTATGTTCTTAAACCTATGAGTATTAGAAACGTTCTAAGTGAGATTAACAAAATGATAGTAAAAGGTGAGGAAAGATTATTTCAGGACTTTTTACTTCTAATATCCAAATACAGTGATGTTGAAAGTGGAAGTTTATACATACAGGATAAGGAGGATAAAGAAAGCTATGTTGAAGTTGCAAAAGTTGGTGATGGGGCAGAGCTGGACTTTGACGACCCTATGATAAAAGAAGCTTTAGAGAGAAGAGAAAGTGTTTACCTATCTGTTGCAGATATAGACAGCAAAACAAATCCTTCCAAATATTTAGCTGTTTCAACAGTTGTTGAAGATGACGAGATAAAAGCTTTTCTTTTGATAAAAGAGATACCTTTTACAGATTTAAATAAAGATAATATGTTAAAAATAGATGTTTTCCTATTCTATCTAATAAAAAATTTAGAAACATCAGAGAAGTACAGAAAATTGATTGAAAAGTATCTTGATATAGATATTTATCTTGTAAAAGAAATAGATATACTAACCCAACTTTACCAAAGATACGGAATAGAAAGTAATATTGTTGTTTTCTATGCAGACGAAAGTGAACCTGTTGGAAGCATTTTTATGGAAATAGAAGGTTCTATTAGAGGTCTAGACTACGCAACTAGATATAAATACGGAACAAGGGAAATGTTAATAGTCTTACTACCTTTCACAAGTGATGCTAATGTTAAAGGGTTTATAGAAAGAATAAGAAAAAATATAAGAAGACTTTTTGGTAGAGATACTGAATTATCTCTATTACATAAGATAATACCTGTTGGAAAATTCTCTTTAGAAAAAACTATTTATAAAGTGGTTAAGTCATGATTACCCAATATTTTGCACAAAAGAAACTTTTATTTCTTTCTATCACCTTTGAAATAAGTTCTATCTACCTTTTATTTTTTACTAAAGATTTTACAGGTAAGATTTTTGCTGTTCTGTTTTTACATACTTTGGCGAGTATTACATTATCTCAAATAGTTTGGCTTATTTTACCTAAAAGGTATAAAAAACCATTCCCGTTAAGCTTAATATCTCTTTTTGTAATAGTATTTTCCACTCCGATTGTTAGTTATATTGCCTTATTAATACTTTATATAATTCTAAAAAAACAAAAGCCTAAAACAGTTTACCCATTTAACCATTTTTCCATATGGAAAGGTCTTGAAGAGTTAAGAATTCCAAAAAGAAAGTTCGGAGAAGCGGCTATTATAGAGTTAGTTAGAAATACAAAGATACCTGCAGAGAAAAGATTAAAGGCATTTATATTTTTAACTGAAGCCATATCTCCTGAAACAGTTCAACTGCTTAAGTTAGGTTTATCTGACCCTAATGATGAGATAAGATTACTATGTTTCTCAGAATTAAGTAAGATAGAGAAAAAGATAACTTCTTCAATCCACTATTATATGAACATTTTAGAAAATGCTAAGGATGATAAGGAATATTTAGATGCTTTGGAAAATCTAGCCAAGTCTTACTGGGAAGCTGTTTATCTAGGAATAGGTGATGATGAAATTAATAAATATTATATTAATCAAACCTATAAGTATGCTTTAAAAGCAATAGAGTTTGCAGAAGAAAAAAATCTACAGGTAGACCCTCACGTAATACTTATATTAGGGAAGATAAATCTTTTAAAAGGTGATTATGAAAGTGCAGAAAAGTTATTAAGGGAAACTTTAGAAAGTAATATTCCAAAATTTGAAGTTATTCCATCTTTAGCTAAATTGTATTATGAAAAGGGGGAGTTTTCAAAAATTAAAGAATTATTTATGAAATACCCTTATTTAAGGTATGACTTTGATATATATCCTATATATGCACTGTGGAGTGGTGAGTAGTGGTTAAGTATATAAGAAAGGCTGACAACTTTGATATATTGATAATTGCAGAGGGAACATATCCCTATGTAAAAGGTGGAGTGTCATCTTGGATACATCAGTTATTAACTGGTTTATCGGAGTTTAAGTTTGGAATAGTTTTTCTTGGAAGTAGGGAGGAAGATTACGGAGATATAAGATATAAACTTCCAGACAATCTAGTTCATCTGGAAGTTCACTATCTATTTGGAAAGAGGGGAGAATTAAATATCCAAAAAAAAAATGTAGAACCTGACAAATTTAAGTATGTTTACAGTCTGCATGAATACTTTGGGTCTGATAAAAACTCAAAAAACGGTGATTACATACCTGACTACATTAAATCTTTAGATTTTTATAATAGGATTATCACTGAAGAGGTTTTCCTTTACAGTGAGAACTCTTGGGAGTTTATAACGGAAAATTATTACAATAACTGTCCTAACTATCCTTTTGTTGATTACTTTTGGACTGTTAGAAATATACACTCTCCAATATGGGTTATAACTGATGTTGCACAAAATCTTAAAGGGTACAAAGTGATACATTCCCCATCAACAGGTTATGCAGGTTTTTTGGGAGCATTACTCCATTTTGACACTGGAAAACCTTTTATACTAACAGAGCATGGTATATACGTTAGGGAGAGAAAGATAGACCTGTTAAGTGCAGACTGGATAGAGGATAAGAGAAATCTTTTTCAAAAGGAATTGGGAGAGTTAGACTATCTAAAAAAGATGTGGATAAAATTTTTTGAAGGTTTAGGTAAGTTTACCTATAAAGCGTCTAATCCTATTATCTCTCTATTTGAAATAGCTAGACAGATACAAATAAAATATGGGGCTGACCCTGAAAAGACTATTGTTATTCCTAACGGTGTTGATGTTAAAGGCTTAGGTGAGTTAGTTAAAAAGAGACCTAAAAAAGTTCCAAAGGTTATAACACTTATAGGTAGAGTTGTCCCAATTAAAGATATAAAAACATTTATAAAGGCTATGAGGATAGTGGCAAACTATATACCTGATGTAGAAGGTTGGATTGTTGGGCCTGAAGATGAAGACCCTAACTATGCGGAAGAATGCCACTTTTTAGTTGACAGTTTAGGTTTACAGGAAAATGTTAAGTTCTTAGGATTTCAAAATATTAAAGATATATTACCTAAAACTGGAATACTAACTTTAACCTCCATAAGTGAAGGTATGCCATTGGTTGTTATAGAAGGTTTCGCCGCAGGTGTCCCTGCCATAACAACTGATGTTGGTTCATGTAGTCAGCTAATATACGGTGGTATAGACGAGGAAGATAAAAGGTTGGGAAAAGCTGGTGAGGTCGTTCCTATAGCAAATCCTGAAGCTTTGGCGGAAGCTTATGTAAAACTGTTAAGGGACGAAAATTTATGGAAATCTTGTCAAAAGGTAGCATTGGAAAGGGTTAGAAAGTATTACTCCTTAGAAAAGTTTTTAAATAGTTATAGGAATATTTATAAAGAGGCGTTGTATAGTTGGCAGGAATAGGATTTAGATTACAGAAACTTTTAAAGAAGGAGAGTTTACTATCCGTATTAAAGGCTTACGGATACTCTGCAATAATAGGTTCAGGTTCTTGGATTATAGCTGTAGGTGGTCTGGTTTTTACCGCCAGTATAGTTAAAGATTTTTTAATAGATAAACATCAGGTTATA
>CAZEUK010000039.1:0-8148 GCA_964514535.1 uncultured Aquificales bacterium | reverse complement strand
AGAGAGTATTAATTTTTCATAGGGTAGCATTGAGGAAAAATTGGAAGATGGTCCAACATCTGCCAAACCGGGACCTAAACTTGTGATACATGCAACAGAAGAAGAAAAGGAAGTTATTATATCGTGTCCGTCAAATGTTAAAATCAAACCTACAGTTATAAATGTTATTATATAAAGGGATAGAAATACCCAAATTGTGTTAGCTAAATCTCCGTTAACAGTTCTCCCCTTTATCCTAAATCTGTAAACTGCTTTAGGATGTGCCAATTTCTTTAACTCAATGGATATATTTTTAAATAGAAAAATTAGTCTTATAATCTTTATTCCCCCTCCTGTAGAACCACTAACAGCACCTATTAAGGCTAACAACATCATTAAACTTAGAACGAAGGGATGCCAATTAGTGTAATCTGTGGAAGAAAAGCCAGTTGTAGTAGCGGCAGATACTATTTGAAAAATTGAGTATCTGAAACTGTCGTACAAAGATTTGTAATAATTGCTTTCAAATAATACTAATGCAGATACGATAATAGAGATAAATATTAAAAATAGATATACCTTAACTTCTTCATCTTTAAAGATTTTAAAAGGATTTTTTTCTTTGTAGGCAATATAGTAAAGTTGTAAGTTAATAGCTCCCATTACCATAAAGATAGAGATTGTTAACTCAACAGGAAAACTGTTAAAAGCTCCTACACTTGCATTTTTTGGTGCAAAACCTCCAGTTGCGACAGTTGAAAATGTATAATTTACAGCATCGTAAAGATTTAATCCGAAGATTAAAAGTAGAGCTATTTCCAAAATACTTAATGTTAGATAAACACTCAACACTATAAAAGTTATTTTTTTTATTTTTATATCAATTCCTTCCTCTATAACCTTCGGAGCTTCAAACTTCAATAAAGATTTTCCAACAAGTGGAGATATGGATGTAAAAGAAACTGTGAATATGGCAAATCCTAATCCACCTATCCAGTTTGTTAAATCTCTCAAAAGAAGTAAACTTTTAGGTAAAACTTCAATATCCTTTAGGATAGATGCTCCTGTTGTTGTAAATCCTGAAACAGCCTCAAAGTATCCATCAATAAAACTATCTATATATCCACTTGAAAGGTATATATCAGCTATTATTATAGGTAGAATGAACCAGACGGAAACAGCTATAAATAGAGCTTCCTTATTATTTGGAAAGTTTTTAGTATCTAGCTTAAAGAGTTTAGTTAAAACCATAAAAATTGTATAAATTAATCCTACTGTAATGTCTGTCTTTAAATAAACTAATGATAAGCCATCTTTTTTTAATAATGAGTAAAGGAAAGGTAGAATGAGAGTTAAAGTTGATATTAAAAATAAAATTAAAAAAAGTAATTTAAAAACGAGTATAACTCTTAAAGTCTTAATATTTCTTTTCAAGAACAAGTAGTATATCCCCCTCCTTCAGCTCTGTATTACCATCAACTAACATTAATTTCTTATCCCTTTCTAGACTTAAAATAATAAAATTATCCCTTGATATTTGATATACCTTTTTTCCGTTAAACTTATCATCTACATAAATCTCTTTTAAATGTATCTCATCTCCCAAATCAAAACTGTCTAATATTCCTTTACTTCTTATCGCTTTATAAACTCTTTTTGCTATTAACTTCCTTGAAACGATTGGAACGTCAATACCAAGTGTTGAAACTATATCTTCATATTCAGGATTTTCCACCACTGCAATAACTTTTTTAGCACCTAACTGTTTTGAAAGTATTGAAGCTAATATTCCATCTTCCCTGTGGCTAGGGCTTATAACTAAATCTGCATCACCTATTCCTTCCATTATTAAACTTTCCCTATCTGTTAAACTTGTGTTTAAAACGAGTATCTTTGGAAATCTTTCCGCCAATTCCTCACATTTTTTTAAATCAGGCTCAAATATTTTTATGTTGAAATTGTTGTAAAGATTATCAATTATATAAACCGCTAGGGGAGAGTATCCTAAAATATATATTTTTTTAATAATTCCTTTATCATTTGATACTTGAGATAACCAATCTTTTAGATATTTTTTCTCCAACAAAATGTAGATATAATCACCTTCTAAAAGGGTTGTTGACCCGCTAGGTATTATTTTTTTCTTATTTCTTTCAACCAAAGCAACCGTAAACTTTAACTTTTCCCTAAAATTCTTAAGTTCAATTAATTTTTTACCATTTATAAAATCTTCCCTTTTAATTTTATACGTGAATAAAATAAGTTCTCCATCTTCCAACTCATATATTGATGATACGGAAGGATACTTAATTATATTGTTTATAGTTGCTAATACTTCCCTATAGGAGTTAAAAATCTCAACCCCTAAAAATTTAGACAATTCGGCATTAAAATAGATAAAATCTCTAGTTCTTATTATTATCTTTGGTGATTTTAATATTGCTTTTATTAACAGCGCTATAGATATATTTACTTCATCCTTTTCAGTAGCAACGATAAATAAATCAAAATTCTTTAAATTATGAATACATTCATCTTTTAAAACATCACACTCTAAACCTAGTATGTCAAAATTTTCCATTAGATTGATTATTCTATCCCGGTTCTTATCAACAACAGCAATCTCATAACCTTCTTTAGATAAATTCTCGGCTAAATAGCTACCTACAACACCAGCACCTATTATACAAATCTTCAATAAATTCCCCAAAAAAAATATTGGAACGTTTTTTAATATAAAGTAAACTATTTAACATCACAATCTCTTACACCAATATAACAGCTACCCTTTTCTACACATTTAGAACACTTATCTACGGTCTTAATCCTTTTAAGTATGATGAAAACTGCAAATAATAGTATTAAAAGAGTGATAATATATTCCATTTTTACACCTCTTATTAATAATTATACTTAATCTCAATAAATAATTTATTGACAAATAAAAGTTTTTAAAATGAGGTTTATTAGAAAAATTACTAAGATTGGTTTATTAAATCTATAAACTTGTCCATTCTTATACGTGTCTTTGGCTCAAATGAAAAATCTATCGTCTTACCTGTTAATTTGTATCTCTTGTATCCTGTGTATGCAACCATTAAACCGTTGTCCGTACATAGATTTAAAGGTGGAAAGTAAACTTTAAGATTAAATCTTTTTTCAAAATCTTTAAATTTTTCCCTTAATCTTTTATTTGCAGACACTCCACCAGCCACAACAATATTTTTTATATTAAACTCCTCAACTGCCATTAAACTTTTTTTAACTAAAACATCTGTAGCTGCTTCCTGAAAAGAACAGGCTATATCTTCTTTAGAGTGTATATTTTTATTAACTAGATTTAAAACAGCTGTCTTTAAACCACTGAAAGAAAAGTTATATCTATTTTTATCTCTATCCTTTAAGAGTGGTCTAGGCAATTTTTCCTTTTCTTCACCTTTATAAGCTAACTTGTCTATAATTGGACCTCCCGGATAACCTAAGTTTAAAAGTTTAGATACTTTATCGTAAGCCTCACCTACAGCATCGTCTAAAGTCCCACCTAAATACACATACTTTTCAAAATCTTTAACTATGTATAACTCTGTATGACCTCCAGACACAACTAAAGCTATAAAAGGGTAATCAATCTTTTCAACAAGCTCTATTGAGAAAATATGAGCTTCTATATGATGGACTGGAATTAAAGGTTTATCTAAAATCCAAGCTAAGCTTTTTGCAACTGCAACTCCTATAACTAAAGAAACAATTAGACCGGGAGCTACTGTAACAGCAATTCCGTCTATATCTTCCAGTTTTATATTTGCATCTTTTAACGCTTTATCTAACACAGGGATTATATTTTTCGTATGCTCCCTTGCCGCCAATTCAGGATAAACACCACCCCACTCACAATGTAAATCAACTTGGGAAGAGACAACATCACTTTTTATCCCTTCCCTCCCATCGTATATAGCTATACCTGTTTCATCGCAGGATGTTTCAATTCCCAGTATTTTCATAATTAACCACTAGTTAAATAATCTAAAACTTTTATAGCCTCGTCTAATTGTGGGTCTTTTACTTTAACTTTGTTTTCACCTTTTATTTTTGCATCTCTTTCTTGTTTTAATCTTTCCATCTCTTCTTCTTTTGATATATGGACAACAATATCAGGAATAATTCCCTTTTTAGCTATTAATCTTCCTGATGGTGTGTAGTAATGGGCTGTAGTTAATTTTAAGCCTGAACCATCCCTTAATGGAATTAAAGTTTGAACGGAAGCCTTTCCATAAGTTTGGTCTCCAACAATAACTGCCTTGTGGTTATCCTGTAAAGATCCAGTTAATATTTCAGATGCACTTGCAGAACCAAAGTTAACCAACACAACTATCTTTTGATTTCTATTTACTATAGGATTGTGTCTTGAGTAAAACTTTTCATTCATTCTAAAATCCCTTCCCTTTGTATAAACGATTAAATCTCCCTTATCTAAAAACATATCTGCAATATTTACAGCTACAGTTAATAAACCACCGGGATTATTTCTCAAATCTATAACTATTCCTTTCTTATTTTTAAACTTTTCTAATGCTTTTCTCATCTCTTTGTCTGAGTTTTCTTGGAACTGTGTCAATCTTATATATCCGTACTTACCATTTTCAAGCTCTTTAGTTTTTACACTTTTTACCTTAATAATAGCCCTAGTTATTTTTACTTTTATTGGTTTATTAACACCTCTTCTTAGAATAGTTAGTGTGATTGTTGTCCCCGGTTTACCTCTCATTTTCTTTACAGCTTCAATTAAGCTCATGTTATCGGTAGGCTCTCCGTTTATCTCAAGTATTATGTCCCCCGGTTTTATTCCAGCTCTCCAAGCAGGTGTATCCTCTATAGGTGCTACAACTATCAGTTTTCCGTGTTCCATAGTAACTTCCATTCCTAAACCGCCAAACTCTCCCTTACTTTCAACAGTAAACTCTTTAAACTCTTCAGGTGTGAAGAACATTGAGTAAGGGTCTAAAGATTGGAGCATACCTTTTAACGAACCGTAAACTAACTTTTTCCCATCTACAGGCTCAACATAATGCTCCTTTACTATTGCAAAGACCTCAGTGTAAAGTTTAAGATATTTTAAATCTTCATTTATCTTCTTTTTATCCTCTTTTGGAAATAGGCCTATACCGAAACTTACTCCAGCTATAAATATTAAAAATATACCGATGACTAAAGTTAACGTTTTTCTCATTTCCTTCTCCTAACTTTAATTTTTTCTCCCAATTTTAAATCAAATTTTTCTTTAGCGTTATCTAAAGGTGTAAACAGTTCATAAAAACCAAAACTTCCCTTTAATATGTTTAATTTTCCTTCTTCACCTTCTAAGAATGATTTGGATACTTTATTAATTCTATACCCTTTTATCTCTATATATTCAAAATCTGGTAATTCTTTTATATTCGTTATTCCATTTCCAAATCTGTCAAATTTAATAATCTCTCCTATGAGAAAATTACCGTCGTAATAAGGTAGAGGAATATTTATTTTTTTTATTTCTTTTAATTCTTTTCCTATTTTTTCAATAGGATAACCTTTAGACAGATAAGCTCCTACGGGAGCAAATATATCTCTACCGTGGAATGTTTCATTATCCCTTTTCAATGTTAAATCTTCATTTTCTATCTTAACAATTTTCTGTATATCTTCATTTTCCAACGCTAAACTTAAAACTCCGTTATCAGGTGCTACAAAGTAGTAATCTTTCGTTTTAACAACTATAGGATTTCTATCTGTCCCAACTCCCGGGTCAATAACAACTACAAAGATAGACCCTTTCGGAAAATATCTGTAGTGTGCGTTAAGTATTAATGCCCCTTCTAAAATATCAAAAGGTTTTACATTGTGAGATAAATCTACAACATTAGCATTACTATTTATAGATAGTATTACTCCCTTTAAAACTCCGCTGAAGCCGTCTTCAATTCCAAAATCTGTAAGTAATACAATCGGTGTCATTATTTTATATTTCCAATCTCCTTTATTATTTTAGATTTGTTCTTCTCAATCTCAGAGTTAACAAACTTTATAAATTGGTCTGTCTTATTATACTTCTTATTACAGTATAAAACTGATATTTCCGCAACTATAGCCTGATAACCGTATTTTTTGCCAAACTTTTCCATAAGTTTAGCCATAAGCTTAGTTATATTGTTTGATACTTCAGCCTGATACCTGTTTACAGTCAAAACGAAATTTTGGTACTTAACCATATCAGCTTGGGTTAGATTTTTTTTCTTTTTTAAATCATTTATCCCCAGTTTCTTAGCCAACTTGTCAGCTTTCTGTTTTAGAACCGTTTCAGCTAAAGATTTAATTTTGCTTTTATTTACCGTTTCATAAATATTTACATAGTATATTTCTGTAGCATTTGCAAAGGAAATAAAAAATAAAAATAGAATTAAAAATTTAAATTTTTTCATAAAAGCTCTCCTTAAGATTTATTTATACAGTTTAACGAAAAATTTATAATAAACCTTTTCCTTTTCCATTTCTATATGCTTTAAAACATCAGGTATAACATCTATTAAATCTGTAGCTTTTACACTTTCCTTATGTTTCCTTTCAGTTGCAAACTCTCCAGCCAATCCGTGAACAAACACTCCAGTTTTTACCCCTTCTTTAATACCTAATCTGTATATAAGGGAGGCGGTTAAACCTGCCAATACATCACCAGTTCCAGCAGTTGCCATACCTTCAGTTCCCCTAGTTGAGTAATAAATCTCTCCCTCATCTGTAGCTATTACTGTTCTTGACCCTTTCAATACAACGGTTGATTTTGTATCCTCTGCAAACTTTTTAGCAACATCTTCCATATTATTAATAATGTCCTTACTGTTTAATCCTGTGAGCCTAGCCATCTCACCTATATGTGGTGTTAATACAGTTTTACCTTCCCTAGACCTTAAAATATCTTTAAAATCTGAAATCTGTGATAAGTTGTTTAAACCGTCAGCATCTATAAGGATAGGTAAGTCTATATTTTCTAAAATATTTTTTACTAGATATTTTCCATCTTCATAATTAGACATTCCCATCCCTAGAGCTATGGATGTATATTTACCGTTATCAACAATATTTTTTATATCTTTATAAGCATCCCTTGAAAAATAACCGTTTCCGGTATCCTTTACAGCTATACTCATCTCCTCTGTTAAAGATATTTCAAAAATCTGATTTAAAGTTGAAGGTACTACAACAGAGACTAGACCTGAACCGATAGCAGAAGAAGATTTGGCAGACATAATAACCGCACCAGTTTTCCCAACAGAACCACCGATGATTAATGTATGTCCGTAAGTATATTTATGGCTGTCCCTATATCTAACAGGTAGAGATATATTACTAAAATCAAGTATTTCTCTTCTTATACTCTCTGAATACTTTCTATCTATTGATATATCAACTACATAAACATCTCCACACTTTAAAGAGGAAGGAAAGAGTATGTGAGCTAATTTAGGATATGCAAATGTTATAGTTAAATCTGCATTTATATGAGTTCCCTCTATGCTTCCTACATCAGTTGATAAACCTGATGGTATATCAATCGCTACTACATTTTTTCTATATTTATTTATTAGTTTGATGGCATCTTCTCTATAACCTTTTACAGGTGGCTTAAAACCTGTTCCAAATATTGCATCAATTATTACTTCAGCATCTTTTAAACCATCTTCTAAAAGATTTAAATTTTCATCATTTATAAAAACTGGATTTATACCTATATTTCTTAAAACCTTTAGATTTGCTTTATTATCATCTGATAACCTATCCTCAGATTTAGACAGTATAAAAACCTTAATATCTTTACCGTAAAGTTTTAAATATCTGGCAACAACCAAACCGTCTCCGCCGTTATTACCACTTCCTGCAACAACGACAAAATCTTTTTTATCTTTGTATCTATCTAAAATAATCTCTGAAGCAGTTCTACCTGCATTTTCCATTAAAACGAGAGAGTTTATTCCCGTTTCCTGTATAGTTAATCTGTCTATCTCTGCCATTTCATAAGATTTTAAAACCTTCATAATACCTACACCTAAAAAGTTTTTTATTTATTATTTTATTAACTAATGATAATTGTTTATAGAATTTTCTTCTTAAAATTAAAACTGTTGTTAGAAAAATTGGTAA
>CAZEUK010000038.1:0-8319 GCA_964514535.1 uncultured Aquificales bacterium | reverse complement strand
ATATACCGTAAAAACATTTAGACAAATTCCACAGGTTCAAAAACATCTTACGGAAGAACAAAAGTTTGATATAGAAGTCGTAGCACAGGTATTTCCGTTCAAAGTTAATAACTATGTTATAGACAAATTGATAAATTGGGAAGACCCTTTAAATGACCCAATATTTAGACTTACATTTCCACAAAAGGGGATGTTAAAACCTGAGCATTACGAAAAGATAGCTAAACTTTTAAAGGAAAATGCTCCGCAGGAAGTTATAAGGGAAGAGGCAAATAAAATAAGAATGGAGTTAAATCCACATCCAGCAGGACAGAAGTATAACGTTCCTGAGATAGAAGGAATGAAATTACCGGGAGCACAACACAAGTATAAAGAAACAATTTTATTCTTTCCAAAACAAGGGCAGACCTGCCACGCTTACTGTTCATTCTGCTTCAGGTGGCCTCAATTTGTAGGATTGGAAGATTTAAAATTTGCTATGAAAGAAGTTGATATTTTGATTAAATACATAAAAGCCCATCCAGAAATTACAGATTTACTGTTTACAGGCGGAGACCCGATGATAATGAAAACCAAAATATTTAAACAGTATATAGACGCTATTCTTGAGGCGGATATTCCACACTTAAGGACAATAAGAATAGGTTCAAAAGCATTAGCCTTTTGGCCTTACAGATTTACAGAGGACGATGACGCCCAAGAGATGTTAGATTTATTTAAAAAGATTGTTGATAAAGGATACCATTTAGCATTTATGGCACACTTTAACCATTATAAAGAGTTGGAAACGGAAGAAGTTCAGGAAGCGGTAGATAAAATATTAGAGGCTGGAGCGATTATAAGGACACAATCACCAATCTTAAGGCATATAAACGATAGTGCGGAAGTTTGGGCTAAAATGTGGCAGAAACAGGTTGAGATGAGAATGATACCTTACTATATGTTTATGGCAAGGGATACAGGGGCACAACATTACTTTGGAGTTCCGTTAGTTAGAGCTTGGGAGATATTCAGGGACGCTTACAGAAATGTAAGTGGTTTAGCTAGAACAGTTAAAGGTCCTTCAATGTCTGCTACACCCGGTAAGATAAGAATGTTAGGTGTTGCGGAGGTAAACGGAGAAAAAGTTATGGTTCTTGACTTTCTACAGGGAAGGAATGATGAATGGGTAGGTAAACCTTTCTTTGCAAAGTATAATCCAGAAGCTATGTGGATAGATGAGCTTGAACCTGCATTTAGTGATGAGTTTTTCTACGAAAAAGAGCTTGAGGAAATGTTAGCACAAAAGGTTTAGCGTTGCCCTTTTTTTAGGGTTTTTTATCTTTTAAACTTAGATAAATCTGAACTACTTTTTACAAGGGGGGTTTAATAAAAAAATTGGACGAAAGTTTGAGGAAAGAGCTAACAGAAAGATTTAACAGGTTTTTTGATGAAAACATAGAAAAAATTATTCAGGACAACATTGATAAAAACAAAATTGAGGACAAAACACAGATAACCTTAAACCGTCAAGAATTATACGAAGACTGGTTTGAGCATATAGAGAGTGCAACTCTTCCAAATCTGGAGAAGGTAGAGGAAAATTTTTACGATGACGGTATCCATGTAAAGTTGATTTACTCTATAGAGGGAAAAAAAGCTAAACATATCCGTAAGATAAAGATTAAAAGTAACGGTAAAGTTGAAGTAAACAATTTTTTATTTGTTAACAGGAAGATTGATAACAGACCTTTTGAGATTAAGGTTGAGTACGATATTTACGGAAATCTAACTTTATACTTTGTTGAGAAAAAATAAATCATTAAGATATAGTTAATTAAAAACTTTTATTGGTTAAAAGTATGGAAAAGGATTTTGGTAGTTTTAAAGGAATATTAATAATAGGATTAGGTCTTATAGGTGGCTCTTTAGCTTTAAATCTTAAGAGGGAAGGTTTTTCAGGGAAGATTTACGGAATAGATTTAAACAAGGACAGGATTGATTACGCAATAAAAAATGGAATTATAGATTACGGTTATACAGATTTTAAAGATATACCTTGGGATAGTATTGATTTGGTAGTTATAGCTTCTCCGTTAAAAACATTTGGGAAAATTGGAAAGGAAATAAAAAAATACTTAAAGGAAGGAACAGTAATAACAGATGTTGGAAGTGTCAAAGGTGATTTGGTAAAAGATTTGGAAGAAATTTTTAAACCTTTTAAATTTATAGGTGGTCATCCAATTGCAGGGACTGAAAAGGAAGGGGTAGAAAACTCTGTTGAAGGATTATTTAAAAATAAAAAGTTTATCCTATCAACAAACTACGATTTGGAAGATGAAGATGTAAAAAGGATTGTAAAGTTATGGAAAGATTTAGGGTCTAAGATAGAGTTTATAAATCCTAAGGAACATGATTTTATATTTGCTTCAGTATCACATCTTCCCCATGCTGTTGCATTTGCAATGGTTAACACAATAGCCAATCTGTCGGAGAAGTTTGATTTAGACCTGTTTTCCTATTCAGGAGCAGGTTTTAAAGATTTTACAAGGATTGCAGGTAGTTCTCCAGAGATTTGGAAGGATATATTTTTAGAGAATAAGGACAATATGGTTTACACAATAGAAGTGTATGAAAAAGTTTTAAAGGAGCTAAAAGATTTAATTATTAAAGAAGATGAGGAAGGGTTGAGAAAGTATATATCTAAAAGTAGAGATAAAAGGATTGATTTAGATGGCTAAAAAAGATTGTCCAAAATGTAAAGGTTTAGGATGGATTTCCTTAGGTAATAGTGTTGTAAAGTGTGAGTGTGTTTATTCAGATTTAAACAATAGGCTTTATATAAGAATGAATATACCTAAAAGGTATAGGGATAAAAGTTTTAAAAATTTTCAGACGTATAACAAAGAGCAGAGAAGATTAATTGAAGATTTAAAGGATTACGTTCTGTCTCCAAATCTTACTGAAGGGGAAAGTTTATTTTTATACGGTAATCCGGGGGTAGGAAAAACACATTTAGCTGTAGCAGTTTTAAAGGAGATATTTTTCCAAAGAAAAATTGTAGGTCTGTTTTATGACACCAGAACACTTTTATTTGATTTAAAATCAACCTTTGACGGTAGCAGGTCTGGAAGGGAGATATTAGATGATGTTATCAATGCCCCTGTCCTAGTCTTAGACGATTTAGGGTCGGAGAGGATGTCAGATTGGGCTAGGGATATACTACATTACATCATAGTAAGAAGATACAACGATATGTTGCCAATGATAATAACATCAAATATGAGAATAGAAGGAGAGGGAGATAACGTTTTTGAGGAAACTTTAGAGGAGAGAATGGGAAGTGCCATCGCTTCAAGAATTATAGAGGTATGTAGAAAGTTTGAGGTTAAAGGAGATGATTTTAGAAAAAGTGATTTAATAGAAAGATTAAAAATAAAAGGAGATGGTAAAAATGAGAATAGCAACGGTAAAAAGAGAAACAAGAGAAACACAGATAGAAGTAAAAATAAATCTTGATGGTAAGGGAGTTTATAAAGTTGATACACCTATAGGTTTTTTAAATCATATGATAGAAACATTTTCAAAACATTCTCTAATAGATGTTGAGCTTTTAGCTTCAGGAGACACACATGTAGATTATCATCATACTGTTGAGGATGTAGGGATTGTTTTAGGTATGGCTGTAAAGGAAGCTTTAGGAGATAAAAAAGGAATATACAGATTTGGAGAGGCTTTTGTTCCTATGGACGAAGCTTTATCAATGTGTGCAATAGATATATCAGGAAGACCTTTACTTATATACGACGATTTAGGTTATAAAGGCAAAATAGGAAAGTTTGATTTTGAGTTGATGGAAGAGCTGTTTAAAGGTTTTACACTTGCATCAGGTATGACAGTTCATCTAAAGGCTATGTATGGAAAAAATCTACACCATATAGCAGAGAGTTTAACAAAAGCATTTGCCAGAGCTTTAAGAAAGGCAATAGAAATAGACAGGAGAAGGGAAGACACTCCCTCAACAAAGGGAGTTTTATAGTTTAACTTTTGGCTTTATTCCTTTAACTATTTTATCACCTTCAAATCTTAAAACAGGTTCTCCCATATTAACCCTTCTACTAACAGGTATTTTGTTTTTATCAACAACAAGCTTCAGAATTCTTCCGTTCTGCGTTGATATATAGACTGTATCTCCTTCCTTAACAGGTAGAGCAACTGCCAATTTATCATCTTTGTTTAACTTAACGGCCATTAAACCTTTTTGTCCCCTTTTCTTAGGTTTACCTTCCTTTGTGAAAAATTCTTCCTTTCTAACTAGCTTTGTATAACCTTTCTCCGTTATTATTAGAATGTACTCTTCACTGTTTAAAACAAAACCACCTTTAACCTTGTCTCCTTCGTCTAAATCTATAGCCTCAACTCCCTTTGCCTTATCCCCTGTTATCCTTACTTGATTTCTCTCAAAAACTAACAAATCACCTTTCTCTGTATAAACACCTAAAAGTGATGGATGGTCGTCTGAAAATGCAGAAACAACTTCATCATCTTCTGTTAAAGGTATTATCTTATGTTTTTGTGATTTATAGAATAAATCTTCATAAGACATTCTTTTAACGATACCATTTTTAGTTAGGATAAACACCCTATCTTCTTCACCTTCCCCTTTAAATGATGTTCCAACTATTACTTCCTCATCAATATTTATCTTTCCTTCCCCTTTAGGTAAATCTGCAACCAAAGACCAGTAGGCATAGCCTTTATTGGTTATAAATAGAATTGGAGTAATATTTTTTAACTCTTGAATAGAGATTAAAAACTCGTTAGGTTTTGAATTAGCTATAGTTTTATTGATAACTTTTTGGAATATTTCCTGTTTTTCTTCTTCATTTGTGTATCTTTTGTTAACAATCCTCCCACTACTTAAAACCGAAAGTATAAAGTTTTCTTCAAATGTTAAACTGTCCTTCTTATTCTCAACAACTATCGTTTTTCTCTCATCTCCAAATTTATCTAACAATTCATCCATTTCTTCAATAAATATTTTTATCTTCTCTTCATCTGAAGCTAATATCCCTTTATATCTTGCAATTCTTCTGTCTAAATCTTCCTTTTCTTTATACAACTTATCACTCTCAAGTGCGGTAAATCTTGACAGTCTCATATCAAGTATTGATTGTGCCTGTGTGTCCGATAACTGATACTCATTTATTAAACTTTCCTTTGCAACCATCACAGATTGGGATTTTCTAACTATATCTATAACTCTGTCCGCATTTTCTAAGGCTTTTAGTAAGCCCTCAACTATATGTCTTCTACTTTCTGCTTGACTTAATTCAAACTCTGTTCTTCTCGTAATAACTTCTACCCTATGTTTTATAAATTCCATTAATAAAGATTTAAGGTCTAAAGTCTTAGGTTGTTTATCAACTAAGACAGTCATATTGATAGGTATAGATTTTTGTAAAGGTGTATGTTTGTAAAGTTTCTTTAATACTTTTTCAGGGTCTGCTTCCCTCTTTAACTCAACTATAATTCTTATTCCTGTTCTGTCTGTTTCGTCCCTTAAGTCAGATATACCTTTTTCTTTTCCTTTTCTTACCAGTTCTGCAATTCTTTTAATTAGTTCAACTTTATTAACCTGATAAGGTATCTCATATATAACAATTCTGTGTCTATTCCCCTGTAATTTTTCTATTCTAGCTTTTCCTTTTAACTTAATAGAGCCTTTACCTTCTGTATATATCTGTAAAAGTTCCTTTTGGGTTGTTAATAAAACTCCACCGGTAGGAAAGTCTGGACCTTTTATAAACTGTAATAATTCCTCAATGGTAGCATTTGGAAACTCTGCCAGATATTTTAAAGCTTCTGCAACTTCTGTAAAGTTATGTGGTGGTATATTTGTAGATAAACCGACAGCTATACCTGATGTTCCATTACATATAAGATTTGGAAATTTGGAAGGTAAAACTTCAGGTTCGTAATCTGTTGCGTCAAAGTTTTCTTTTAAATCAACCGTATTCTTCTCTATATCTGCGAGCATTTCAATTGCAAGTTTAGTCAAACGGGCTTCTGTGTACCTCATAGCAGCTGGTGGGTCACCGTCAATTGAACCAAAGTTTCCCTGCCCCTGTATAAGCGGATATCTCATTACAAAGTCTTGAGCATTCTAACTAATGCATCGTAAACTGCAGTATCACCGTGGGGATGGAATTTTGCTATTACCATACCAACAGTTCTTGCAGACTTTTTAAAAGGCTTGTTAGGGAGCATACCTTCTTTATACATTGTGTATAAAATTCTTCTTTGAACAGGCTTTAAACCGTCCCTAACATCAGGTATAGCTCTACCAACGATAACAGACATTGCATAATCTAAATATGCAGATTTAACTTCCTCTTCAATAGGAAGCTTTATAATCTCTGACATTCCTTACCTCTTAAAGATAATTATTCGGAAATTAATATTTTACAAAAAAAATTGCCAGAAAGCCTATTTCTTTACAAATAAAATGAATGGTAAAGAGTTTCGTTAGTCCGATATATTAACGTAGAGGTTTATAAAATGACTGCAACACTTTTATAAACGGTTTAACAAAAAAATAGATTTACGCCAATTCGGAAATTAAATTTAATTAGCTTGTTCTAATAGAGTACTAAAGTTAGGAAATTTTAATTAAATTGGTGGATAAGCTTAATTAGATTTAGTAATAATAGAAAAAATTAGATATTGCAAATTATCACAGTTTGTAAAATTAAACTTGTTTAGGAAGTGTTTGCGAGGGTCATAAAGAATATAGGGAATACTAAATGTTAAATAGGCAAGGCACTTTCAAAATATTTTGTTAATCTTTATATCTCGCTAGTTTTTATTCTAAATTTTTCGTAAAAAATGATTATTGTTATAAAATTAGCAAGATAAATTATTCTTTAGGACACAGTTATAGTGAGAGAATTAGTAATATTAAGTTCAAAAGATATTTACTTATACTTGTTAATAGAGGATGGGGAAGTTGTAGAAGTAAGAATTGATGAGAAAAACAAATTAAACATAATAGGAAGTATTTTTAAGGGGAGAGTAAAAAGATTACTTCCACATATGAACGCCGCATTTATTGATATAGGGGACAGTAAAGAGGCTTTTTTACCTTTAAAAAACAGCCCTGAGAACTGTCAAAAGATTAAGATAGGTGATACACTTTTACTTCAATTAAAAAGAGTTTCCCTACAGTCTAAAGGTGCAAAGTTAAGTTGTAAAATAACATTACCGGGAAAGTATCTAGTTTTAATGCCAACAACAAATCATATCTCTGTGTCTTCAAAACTTCCTGAAAGTATAAGAGAAGATTTAAAAAGTAGAATTGAAAATCTGTTAAAAGAGTATAACGAAGAAAATCTCGGCTTTATAATTAGGACAAAAACGATTAACGCTTTAGATGAAGATATAATTCAAGATTTTTTAGCTTTAAAACAGCAGTGGAATAATATTTTAGACAGATACAAAAAGGAAAAAGCACCATCCTTGTTATACGAAGAACAGTTAAAGGCTTATAACTTTTTACGGGATTATGCAGGGGATATAAAAAAGATTTACACAAATGATAAAACTTTATCAAAAAAGCTAGAAGACTACATAAGACTTAATTTTAGTAAGTATGACATAGAAATTACTTATGTAAGTGAAACAAAGGAAGATTTATTTAAAAAGTATAACGTTGAAAAGGTTATAAATAAAATTTTAAATCCATATGTTTGGTTAAAAACAGGTGGCTACCTAATTATAGAGGAAACTGAAGCTTTAGTTGCGATAGATGTTAACAGTGGAAGTTTGAAAAAGTATAAAAGTTTAGAGGAAACAGCCTTATACACTAATTTAGAGGCGGTAAAAGAGATTGTAAAACAGATAAGACTAAGGGATTTAGGAGGAATTATAGTTATTGATTTTATAGATATGTATAGAGAAGAACACAAGGAAAAGATTATTGAGTTGTTGGAAAAGGAGATAAAAAAGGATAAACAGACTATAAAAATAAAATCTTTCACATCTTTAGGTTTACTTGAGTTAACAAGAAAAAAAACAGACAAAAGTTTGATAAAACAGTTATCTGAAAGTTGTGGAGTTTGTAGAGGGACAGGCTATATAAAGGGAAAAAGTATAGTTTTATTTGAAATAGAAAACAAACTGAAAGGTTTAAGACCTTTTTACAAAGTAAAGATATATGTAAACAAAAATCTATACGATTACGTAAAGTCTTTATTAAAGGAAAAGTTTAAAGATGAAAATATTGAGGTTGTTATTGACAATAAAATAAAAAATAATGAGTATAGAATAGAGAGGTTTTAA
>CAZEUK010000037.1:0-8322 GCA_964514535.1 uncultured Aquificales bacterium | reverse complement strand
TTCCACCTTTTTAATAGCTTCCTTTATTTTAAAGTATAAATCTTTTAGTTCTTGGGATATTACTTTTACCTCTGCAATTGTAGGCATAAAGTTAGTATCTCCGTTCCATCTTGGGACAATATGGTTGTGTATATGACCTTCCAATCCTGCACCTGCTACCCTTCCTAGATTATATCCCATATTAAAACCGTCTGGATTTAAGGCTATTTTTAATGCTTTAATCATCATTTGGGATAGGACAGATATTTCCGTTAAAGTTTCTCTGTCAATTTCTGTAAACTCGCCTATATGTTCGTTAGGGCATACCATTATATGACCTGCATTGTAAGGGAACAAATTCATAATAACAAATGCTTTTTTTCCTCTGTATAAAACTAATTTCTCCTCGTCTCTGTTAGATTTATAAGCATCACATAAAAAACAACTGTCTAACTTATCATAGGTTTCTATATACCTACTTCTCCAAGGTGAGTAAAGCCTTTCCAAATACTTATCTCCTTTCGTGTAAGAATTCCATTAAATAATTATAATATTGTTTGAATTAATTATTGAGGTAGTTTTATGTTATTTGAAGGAAAAAATATACTAATAGGTATAACAGGTTCAATTGCTTCTTACAAAGGAGCTGAAATAGTAAGGGCTGTACAGAAGAAAGGAGGAAAGGTTAGAGTTATATTAACAGAAGAAGCTAAAGAGTTTATAGGGGAGTTAACATTTAAAGCTTTAACCGGTGAAGATGTCCTTTCAGATTGGAAAGATGGAAAAACTGGATTAGAGCATATATTCTGGGCTAGATGGGCAGATGGATTTTTAATTGCACCTGCCACCGCAACAACAATAGCAAAATTAAGAATTGGTTTAGCAGATAATTTTTTAACATCTGTCGCACTTGCCTACGATAAACCAATAGTTATAGCACCTGCTATGAATACTAAGATGTATTTAAACCCTGCAACACAGGAAAATATAGATAAGCTTAAAGAGAGGGGATATATATTCATTAACCCTTCTGAAGGTAGGCTTGCCTGTGATGAGGAAGGAATAGGTAAGTTAGCAGATATAGAAGATATACTAACCCAATTAGCCTATGCCATCTATCCTAAACCGCTAAAAGGTAAAAAGGTTTTAATAACAGCTGGTGGAACAAGGGAGTATTTTGACCCTATAAGATATTTATCTAACGCCTCATCAGGTAAGATGGGATATTTGTTAGCAAAGTACAGCTATATACTTGGAGCTGAGGTAATACTAATATCTGCACCTACATGCCTAAAAGCACCGTATGGAGTGAAGGTTGTAAATGTTATATCTGCGGAGGATATGTATAGAGAAGTTTTAAAGTATTATTCAGAAGTAGATATTATCATAATGAACTCTGCAGTTGCCGACTTTAGACCTAAACATTACAGCGAGAGAAAGTTAAAAAAGCATAAAGAAAAAAATATTGTTGAGTTAGAGAGAAATCCTGATATTTTAAAAAAGCTTGGGGAAGTAAAAAAGGACAATCAGATATTAATAGGTTTTTCTGCAGAGAGTGAGAATTTGAAAGAGAATGCATTAGATAAATTAAAGAGAAAAAATCTTGATATGATTGTTGCAAATCCTTTAGATGTTTTTAGTAAAGATAGTCATAAAGGTATTATTCTTTTTAAAGATGGTTCAATAATAGAAATAGAGCCTATGCCCAAGGAAAAATCGGCTATGTTTATATTGGAAAATGTTATTAAGCTAATGGAAAAAAATTTATGAAAATTTAAAAAGTTAACACAACGGAAGTTAGGTAATTTTAAAATATTCAATTTAAACCAATTTAATATATTTCCTAATTATTGTTAATACTTTTTTAAAGTATGATATATTAAAAATTTATAAATTTACATACCTCTAGGTTAAAACTTGATAGTTAAAGCTGTTGATAAGTCGTTAAATAAAATACTAATAGCAGATGTTAATCCGATAAAGAAAAGTATAAAAATTATTAATTCATTTGGTAATGGGAAAACTTTTTTAGAGATTTATTCAATTCCTTCTGTAAAGTTAACATTCAGAAAATATTTTTTCCCTGTCAAAAAGATTGATTATCTAGAAAAAAGCTTAAAAACACAGTTAAGTTTAGATTTACCTATAAGTTTAAAGGATGTTGAGTATAGATATGTATATAAAGAAAGTGATAAAGGATTGGATGTTTTTTGTGTAATAGTTAGAAAAGAAGATTTAAAAGAGTATCCTAAAGAAAGTATAGTTGATACTGAGATATTCTCACTTTTAAGACTAGCTAAGTTTAACGGTATAGACGAAGGAATAATTTATCACTTTACAGAGAATTATGTTTTAAAGATAGTCTTTAAAGAAAATTTCCCTGAGGAAGTTAGGGTTTTAGAAGAAGTCGGTTTAATTGAAGAGGACGCTTACATATCAGGATTAATAGGAGATAAATTTAAAAATTTTAAAGTTTTAAATAATCTAACATCTGACCCTACTAATAACGTTGCCTTTGGTTTAGCTATAAAATCATTCTACAACATAGGGATAGATTTCTTAAAAAAAGATGATATAGATTTTGTAAAAAAGAGCATAAAAAATTTTTTTTATTTGGCAGTTAGCATTTTAATTATAAATCTAGTTTTTTTTATATCTCTACAGATTAAAAATTATGAATTGAAAAAAATAAAGGAAAAAGAAAAGGAGATATTTTTTAAATATTGGCAACATTCTGGAAAGATTTACTCACCTTTAACACAGGCAAAGGGAATATTAAAGAGTATAAAGAGAAATAAAGTTATTCAGAAAGATGCAACATTAACTTTAGAAAGTTTAGGAAGAATGGTTAAACTGTCTAACATTAACGAAATAAAAAAAGTGTATGTATCTGATAATAAAATCGTTATTGAAGGAATAGCAAATAGTAATGATGATGTGGAAAAGTTAAAAAAATATTTTTCCAGAAAATTTAATTTAAAGAATGAGGAGATTAAATCTATAGATAACAAACTAAAGTTTAGATTTGAGGCAAGTAATGAATAAAATACTTATCTTTTTTAATTCTCTAAGTAAAAGAGAAAAGGTTATACTGATAATTGGTCTATACTTAACAACTGTAATAATTGGTATATTTTTCAGTTTAAATACAATTTTAAAAAAAAGGGAAGCTTTAGAAAAAAAGATAGATAAAGAGTTTCAAAAATATTATGAATTGGTAAAGTTAACTAACAAATATCTCTCTCTAAAGAAAAGTATCCAACCTACAGAAAAGTTAGATATTGATTTTGTATCAAAATTAATGGATAAAGCAAACTTTAAGGCATCCTCTATAAAAAAACTATCTAACAATCAGATTGAGCTAACTTTTGAGAACATATCGGGAGATAGTTTTATAAACTTTTTAAAGGTTGTTAAGGACAACAATTTATCCGTAAAAGCTGTAGATTTGGAGATAGAAAAGGATACTATAATGAAAGGTAAAGTAATTTTAACGATTGAAAATGTATTATAGACGTTTCCTTCAGTAAGAAATAAGCTATCGCTAAATAGACTAAAATTGAGAATATATCGTTAATAGACAGTAGAAGTGGATTTGATATATAAACAGGTTCTTTTCTCAGTTTATACAGTAAAAACGGCAGTAATCCACCGAAAAAAGAGGCAAGAATTATATTTATAAAAAGAGCCAATCCTACCACCAACCAGAGTAAATGATGTGGATATACTGCATAGGAAGTTATAGAAACTGTAGTTGATATAAAGAATGCAAATATAAAGGCAACTTTAATCTCTCTGAGTAGGAAAAATACAAAATCCTTTAGGTTTTCCTGAAGCCTACCTGTTATCAGCCCCCTCATAATTATAAGGTAAGATTGGGAGTTTATATTTCCTGTCATAGCCGCTAAAAGAGGAATAAAGGAGAGGATTATTATAAAATCCTCAACATTTACAAATTTATTAACCTTACTATTGAGTATATCTGAACTTAAAAAAATTCTTGCAAAGAATATAATTATTAAAGCAACCATAATCTCTGAAGAAGTGGAAAAGACCAACCATTTAGCCCTTAACTTTACTATTTTTAAAATCTGATTAGAGTAAAATAACTCCTCTTCCCCTGAGCCTGCCAACTGAAATATACTTTCTGATGTTTTTTCAACTAAAGTATCTAGAATATCATCTATATATATAACTCCTATTAAAATCCTTTCATTGTGGCTTACAACAGGGAGTATAAACAGGTCGTAATTTTTAAATATTTCTATAGCCTCTTCCTTTGTAGATATATCCGTAATATAGATAACTTTATCATTTGCAATATCTTTAACTATGGCGTTTGAAGGTGCAGTTAACAATTCTTTAATGGACACAACACCTACTAAATGATTTTTCTCATCAACTATGTAAACATATAATAACTCCACATCTTCAGGGACAGTTTTAAGAATATTTAAAGTTTCTTCAACAGTCCTATACTCGCTTACTGCAACAAACTCATCACTTATAAGAGGTGCTATATTATCCTCACCGTAAGAAATAATCTTTTCTAAAGTTTTTCTATCTTCAACATCAAGTTTGTTCAACAATTCTTTCTGTAAACTTTTAGGAAGTTTATCAACAATTTTGGATAATTCACCTGTTGACATACTTAGAAGAATAATTAAAGCTTTGAATTTATCAATATTTCTTAAAATATCTATCTGTATATCCTCGTCTAAGTCGTAAAAAATATTTATTGCGATATTTGTGTTTATATCAAAGATTACTTGAAAAAGCTTAATTCTCTCTTTGTGTGAAAGTTGCCTAAAAACTGTAAATAAATCACCTATATGAACCTTATTTAAAATTCTCTCTAAAGTGTTTCTATTGTTTTTTTCTAACAATTCTAAGATTATCTTTTTTAAAATCCGTGAGCTATTTGCCAATATTAGCACCCCTAGATAGTTTTATAAATGGACAGTCAAAATATAATTTTATATTTAAAGATAAGCTATAGCTATATATATTTATTTTGTTTTATTAACTCCTTCGTAATGGAAATGTTCACAGGTAATACATTCTGGAGAGTGAACGACTAATTGAATATCGCAACCATAGACATTGCTTAAAACATCTCTATTAAATAAATCCTTTGGTTTTCCGTAAAAATGTAATCTTTTATTTAAACCTGCTATCTTATCAACATACTTTCCTATAACTCCTATATCATGGGATACCATTAAAACAGTTAAATTCTCCTTTTCTTTTAACTCGTTTAAAAACTCGTAAAAGTTCTCCTGTGCTACAACATCAACTCCCGTTGATGGTTCATCTAAAAAGATTATCTCAGGATTTGAGACTAAAACTCTAGCTATAGAAACCCTTTGCTGTTGACCACCTGAAAGATTTGTAAAAGGTTCATCTTTAAATTTTTCCATTTTTACAAATTCCAGATATTTTAAAGCCCTTTCTATTTTTTCCTCCTTTGAGATTTTTTTATTAACCAATCCAAGCATAACTATGTCTAGGACAGAGAAAGGAAAGTCCTTAGGTATAGAAGATTTTTGAGGTAAATAGCCAACCTTTCCTGATTTTATCGCTTCCTTGGGAGATTTACCTAACAGATAAATTTTACCTTTAATCGGTTTTACAAAGCCTAAGATTGTCTTTAGTAGTGTTGTTTTACCGCTACCGTTAGGACCTACAATAGCTACAATTTCCCCCTTTTTTACAGAGAAACTAATATCTTCCAAAACGGTTTTCTTCCCAAACTTTACTGTAAGATTTTCAACTTCTAGTATGATATTCCTATCCATAAGATTTAACTCTCCAAGTTAAAATTTAGTTTTAATTATAAAACTTCACTTTTTAGAAAATATAGATTAGCTTATTATAATATTGTTTCTAATGAATAGGATAAGGGGATAGACTTGAATTTGAAAAAGGACGTAAAAATAAAACTTATTATAGCTTTTATTATCATCATAGCTTCAATATATCTAGCTTTAACAAAACCTGTCAAATTAGGATTAGATTTACAAGGTGGAATAAGTATAGTCTTAGAGGCTGATATAGATACAGTATTGAAAAATAAGTATAAACAGATTGGTAATGAGATAGAAGAGATTTTAAAAAGTAAAAATATAGATGTGTTGGACGTAAAAGTTAGTAAAGATGGATTAATTATAACTCTGTTAGATAACTCAAAAGTAGATGAAGCTAAAAATATAATACTTTCCAAGTATAAAAATTTATTTAATATCAATGTATCGCAGGATAACATCATACTTACATTTTCAAAAGCCTATCTGGAAAATCTTAAAAAGGATGTAGTTAACAGGACAATAGAAGTATTAAGAAGAAGAATTGATGAGTTTGGAACATTAAATCCAAATATAGCTAAGTTAGGAGATAAAAGAATATTAGTTGAACTGCCGGGAGTTGTTGACCCTGAAAGGGCAAAGGCAATTATTGGTAAAACTGCCCAACTTGAAATACTTGAGGTTGTAGATTATGCATTATCAAAGGTAGAGTTATTAAAAAAATATCCTGATGGATTACCTAAAGGAACAAAGATATTAGAAGGTGTCCCTAGAGATATAAATGGACGAAAAATCCAAGAGTGGTTTTTAGTCAAAGACACACCGATAATAACAGGTGACGATTTAAAGGACGCCCAAGTTAGATTAGACCAGTACGGAAAGCCTGCAGTTGATTTTGAGTTAAAATCAAGCTCTGCAGACAAATTCGGAGAAGCTACCGCCAGACTGATAGGGAAGAGAATGGCTATCGTTTTGGACAATAAAGTAATATCAGCCCCAGTTGTGAGGAGTAGAATATCTAATGCAGGTCAGATAACTGGAGATTTTACATCACAGGAAGCATCAGATTTAGCGTTAGTTTTAAGGGCTGGTGCATTGCCTGCTCCTGTTAAAATTTTAGAGGAGAGATTGATAGGGCCAACTTTAGGAAAAGACTCTATACAGAAAACAATTAATGCCGGTATTGTTGCCTTAATGCTGGTAGGATTATTCATGATTTTTAGGTATGCAATATCCGGTTTTATATCAATAATAGCCTTACTTATAAACGGTTTACTACTTTGGGCTGTTATAGTTGCATTTGGTATAACTTTAACTTTACCGGGAATAGCAGGTATTATTCTAAATATTGGTATGGCTGTTGACGCTAACGTTATTATTTTTGAAAGGATAAGGGAAGAGTTAAAGAGGGGAAAAACCTTAAGGGTTTCCTTAGAGGAAGGTTTTAACAGGGCTTGGGATGCAATTTTAGACGCTCAGATAACAACACTTATAGCCGCATTTGTTTTATTCCAATTTGGAACAGGACCACTAAAGGGCTTTGCCGCAACTCTATCAATAGGTACGATAACTTCCATTTTTACCGCCATGTTTATAACAAAACTTTTACTTGATGTGATTATCGGTGATAAGAAAACTATGAAGTATGCAATTTAAGGGGATTGTAAAATGAGAAATTTTCTAAATAAAACTCCAAATATTGATTTTATGAAATTAAAAAAGTTTGGATACTTAACTTCTATTATTTTGGTTTTATTAAGTGTAGCAATTATATACATAAAAGGATTTAATTTAGGCTTAGATTTTACAGGGGGAACATCTATACAGATTAGATTTAAAAAACCTGTAGAGATAGGTCAATTAAGGGAAGCTTTAAAAGAGGTAGATTTAGCCGATAGTGTAATACAGGAGATAGGTAAGGATAAGAGAGATTATGAAATAAGAGTGTCTTTAAAGAAAGGAAGCTCAAGAGAGATTTACAGAAAGGTTAAAACTGCTTTAGATAAAAAGTTTAAAAATCAGTATGAGATATTAAAACTTGATTATATTGGAGCTGTTATAGGTAAAGAGTTAAGGGAAGCTAGTATATACTCTATAATTGCAGTAATGGTCGCAATACTGATATATGTTGCTTACAGATTTGAACCAGTTTTTGCAGTTGGGGCAATTGTACCACTTTTCCACGATGCTTTAATAACTATGGGGGTATTTTCAGCATTCAGTATAGAAGTTGATTTGTCCGTTGTGGCTGCAATATTAACAGTTTTAGGATACTCACTTAATGACACCATAATTATATTTGACAGAATTAGGGAAAACATAAGAATAAGAGGTAAGAAAAATTTATTATCTTTAATAAATCAAAGTGTAAATGAGAATTTATCAAGGACAGTTATTACTTCAGGAACAACTTTATTTTCTGTTTTAGCCCTCTATCTATTCGGCGGAGAAAGTTTAAAAAATTTCTCTCTAGCTTTACTTATAGGTATAATTGTCGGTACATACTCATCAATCTATGTTGCATCTCATATCGTAGCTG
>CAZEUK010000036.1:0-8461 GCA_964514535.1 uncultured Aquificales bacterium | reverse complement strand
CAAATCTTACATCTAAATCGTATTTTTCTTTTAATTTGTTTGCTAAATCTACTGATAGTTTGGCTGTAGAAGATATTTTCCATAGATTGTGTGAGTAAAATAAAATTTTCAAAGCGTCTTTTCCTTTGTCAGAATTAACGCTTCTATTCTATAAAAAAGAAAGGGAAAGAAAAAGGAAATATTAATGTAAGTTTTTCCAGATTTTTCTCTTCCAAGCGTAAGTTAAACCTACCATCACTAATAGATAAGCTAAAACTATAATTCCAACTTTTGTTCTCTGTTCTTTATGAGGGTCTGCTATCTCCTCAAGATAAGCTATAGCCTTTTCCTGAGATTCCTTATCTAAACCTACTCTAGGCATACCTGTTCCCGGTAGTATAGCTTGAGGTTTGTTTATAAATGCATGTAGATATTCCTCACCTTTAGCTTTGTATATAACTGATAAATCAGGTGGAACTTTTCCTAAATATTTTTTCATAGTATCAGGCGGAGATAATGCTTGTATCTTTTGGTATTTAATAGAGTGACATCTTACACAACCTTCCTCAACAACTTCCTTTCCTGACATATTTTTCTTAGCTATTGATTTTAAGTAAGCAACAATATCAATTGCTTGCTGGTCAGATAAACCTAATGCAGGCATTGCAAACTTAGGATTTTCTGTAGCCTTTTGAGGATTTTTTAAGAAGTTAAACAGATACTTTTCATCAAGTATTCCACCTATATTTGATAAATCAGGGGGAACAACTCCAAAAGATTGTGCAGCAGCTTGTGGAGGCATTGGAGCGTTTATACCTTCCTTTTTAACACTATGACAAGATATACAGAAAGTTTTTACCGCCTCTTTTCCAGCTTGAGGATTTCCCTGTAAACCGGAAGGTATAGGGTCTAAATCAGAAAATTTAAAATCAGGAAGATTATATTTTTTAATAGCTTCCTCTATATGCCTATGCATAATCTTGTGTGCTAAAGGCTCTATTCCCAAATAACCTATAAGAACCAATACAACTATTACAGCTAGTATTTTTAATTCTTTCATCTTCCTCTACCTCCCAGCCTTTTCAACTTGGCTTTTTTCTATTTTTGAGATTATTGGTAGTGCTGCAAAGAATAAGAAGAATACTATACTACCTGCTAAACCTAACCATGCGTATAGACCTGTTGGAGGTAATTTACCTAAGATTGTTAGGAATATGAAATCAAATATAAATATCCAGAAAGCTATTTTGTACAGAGGTCTGTGTTTTCCACTTACAATTGGAGACCTGTCTAACCAAGGCATAAATAGGATGATAAACATTGATGCAACGAAAGCTATCAGTCCTAAGTTTTGACTAAAGAAGAAACCTCTTAAAACTTCGTAGTAAGCTAAGAAATACCATTCAGGGTAGATATGCATAGGTGTTTGTAGATAATCTGCAGGCTGGAAGTTTATAGGGTCCATTGCAAATTCATAGTTGAAGAACACTAGGTAGAAGAAGAATAGTAAAAATACTGACATTACAAAATATTCCTTTGCCATAAATACAGGCCAGAAAGGTATTCCTTTTACTTTCTTCTCTTCTTTTGTCATAGGTATTCCATCTTCATTGTTAGAACCAACAATTCTAACTGCGTATAGGTGAACAGCAGTTACAAATATTAGTAGTAATGGTAAGAATACTACGTGTAAAGCGAAAAATCTCGTTAATGTTGCATCTGCAACGATGTAGTTACCTCTTATCCATATAACAAGGTCAGGTCCAATGAAAGGTATCTTTTCAAACAATGTTGTTATAGTTTGTGCCGCCCAGTAAGACATCTGTCCCCAAGGTAATAGATAACCTGTGAATGCTGTAGCAGACATTAAGACGAATAGTAAAAATCCAGTTATCCAAACAACTTCCCTTGGAGCTTTATACGAACCGTAGTATAAACCTCTCGCCATATGTATGTATAAAACTAGGAACATTATTGATGCCGCAACTGCGTGAGTGTGTCTGAAAACCCAACCGAAAGCAACATCCATCATTATAGTTTTATTAACACTGTCAAAGGCTAGCTTTGCATCTGGTTTGTAATACATTAATAGAAATATTCCACTTATAACCAATATTGCAAAAACTAACATTGTGAGTACGCCAAAACTCCAGAGGAAGTTAATATTTTTCGGCAGGTAGTATTCAGACATCATAATACGCCATAAGGCGTTTACCGCTAACCTTTTATCTAACCATTCCAGTAAACCACCTTTTTTCTCCATCTTTCCTTTCCTCCCTTTATGCTTTTTCCATTAATTTTTTATACTCAGGACCTTCTTCTCCAATGATTATAGTTTTACCTTCTAATTTAAATGGTGGTATGTCTAAAGGTCTTGGTGGTGGTCCAAATATATTTCTTCCGCAAGCGTCATACTCTCCACCATGACAAGGACAATGCCATATCTTTTTGTCCGCTTCCCAGTTTGGAATACATCCTAAGTGTGTACAAATTCCTAAAACAACTGTGTATTCACCGGCAACAGTTCTATCCTCACATTTCTTCATATCAGGTGTTTTGTGTAAAACGAATACAGGTTTACCTCTCCAAGAAACAACCTTTAACTGTCCCGGTTTAACCTTAGATAAATCAAATTTAGTTGTAGCTTGGGCTTTTACCTCAGGTAAAGGTTCCCAAGTTTTATACATAGCGTACAAAACCCCTGCAGCACCAACAGCAGCCCAACCTCCCATTGCATAAAGGAGGAAATCCCTTCTGCTCATTTTGTCATCTGCCATTCTTTTACCTCCAAATTTTTATTTTTACATTAGTAAGTATAATCTAACTGAATAATTAAAACCATATTAATCAAAAACTTTTTCGTTATTACATACCTAATAGTTAAACTTTTGTTTTACTATCTCCCATAGGGCTATAGCTCCCGCCGATGAAACATTTAATGAGGTAATTTTTCCTTTCATTGGTATTGTTGCAACAATATCCGAGCTTTCCAATACGGATTTAGACACTCCCTTACCCTCAGAACCTAAAACAACAGCTAAAGGAAATGGATAGTTAAGTTTGTGTATTGGTTTACCTCCTTTTTCTACAGATACAACCCAACCTCCCCTTTTCTTAAATCTGTTTAAAAAACCTTTTAAACTTCCAACCTTTGATATTGGTAAATGGAAAACTGCCCCTGTTGACGCCTTAACCACAACTTCGTTTATAGGAGAACTTCTCTCTCTAGGAATTACAATACCATCTATCCCTAAAACCTCTGCTGTCCTTATAAGATTTCCTACATTTTGTGGGTCGGTAATATGGTCTAAAACTAAGATTATACCCTCTTTAGATATAATTCCATCTATTAATTTATTTTCATCTACATACTGGATAGGACTTAGTAAGGCGACTACACCTTGAGTTTTTTTTGTTTTAGCTAATTCTTCTACTTTTTTACGAGGAACTTTTTGTATTTTTACCTTTCTTTTTTCTGCTAATTTAATCAATTCCTTTGGGATATGAGTATCATGAGCCATCAAAATCTTTTCTAGGCTTCTATTTGACCTTAAAGCCTCTATAATCGGATTTCTTCCCCATATAATAAATGAGTTTTCCTCTTTTTCTTTCATCAATCCTTTTTCGGAAAAAAATGTTAAGAAAATGATAAAAAAACTTTTCTATTTAAGCAATAGTTTTATAATTAAATTATTTAAAAATTTTTAACTGGAGTGTTTAATATGTTTAGATTAATAAAACTTCTAGCTAAACTATTTGGTTATTCTGGACTAAAAACTTCAAAACAACTGTTAAGTATCATTATATTTTTAGGTAAAGTAGCTTTTATAATATTTTTAGGAGCTTTAGCCCTAGGAATTGATTTACAGAGAGAAAACTTAAAAAGTTAAGAGGTTAACGTTATGAAAGAGATAGATTTAAAAACAACCATACAGTCAGTTTTAAGGAAGTATCCCTTTACTCAGAAGTTTTTTAATTCAAGGAATATGTACTGTAATATTTGCTCCTGTAAAAAACATGAAACTATATATATGGCGGCTATCAACTACGGATACGACCCTGAACAGTTTTTAAATGAGTTAAAATCGTTTATAGAAAATAATAAAAATTAGCTTATATAGGGATTATTTTTAAATATAAATCTCCTATCTCTCCTTTTATGTTTTTATACCCTTCTCCTTTAAGTTTTAATACTGTTTCTCCCTTTATATCCTCTGGAATTCTAATAGTTAACTTTTCATTTTTTATATTTTTTATAACTATAAACTCACCAGCTTTAGCCTTACTTTTGGGAATTTTTATATCTCTGTATATATCCTTACCTTTTATCTTTAAATCTTTACTTTTATTAATCTTTACTTTTATCAGCAAATCTCCAGAAATACCTCCGTAAACCTCATTTCCAACCTCTTCAACCTTTATTGTTTGGTTGTCCTGAATACCTGCAGGTATGTAAACGTTTGTTTCAGCTTCCACTTTTATAACCCCTTCTCCATCACAGTACTCACAAGGATTAACTATTATCTGACCTTTACCTTTACATCTAACACAAGGTATATTTAAAACCCATTTTTTTATTTTTCCCTTTCCGTCGCATATACTACACTTTTGAAAGAATGAGTTTTCACTTTTTCCACTACCACCACAACTTGGGCATATCTTATTTTTTGTGAAAGTAATCCTCTTATATACCCCTTCAAAGCCTTCCTTTAAAGTTATAAAAATCTCCTTTTTTATATCTTTACCTTTAACCTTTTGATTTCCATTAAGATTAAAAATATCTCCAACTTCTTCATTAAATCTTGCTTTGAAAAAACCTATCTTTCTTTTAGCGTCATACTCTCTTCTCTTTATATCGTCTGAAAGTGTTTCGTAAGCCTCTATTATCTTTTTAAATAGCTCTTCATTCTCTGGATTTAAATCTGGATGATACTTTTTAGCCTTTTTTCTGAAAGCCTTTTTTATCTCCTCCTTTGATGCATTGGGGGAAACCCCCAAAAGCTTATAGAAATCCATATGAACCTCTATTTATCCTTTTTCTCTTCCTTATCCATATCTTCCTCTTTTTCTTCTCTAATTGCAACTATTACTTTTGCAGGTCTTATCACTTTACCTTTAAATTTATAACCTGTTTGTAAAACTTTTACAATCGTGTTAGGTTCATGTTCTTCAGTCTTAACAGTTTCTATCGCCTCATGCTCTATAGGATTAAACTCTCCTATAGCTTCTATCTTTTCCATTCCATGTTCCTGTAAAAATCTGTTTAACTGGTAATGTATCATCTGGACACCTTTTATAAATGCATTTATATCAGTTGCCGTTTTTGCACTTTCCAAAGCTTGTTCAAAGTTATCCACTATCTCTATAAAGCTTTTTATTACCCTTAAAGCTCCTTCGTCTTTAGCTTCTTCCTTCTCCCTTCTCATTCTTATTTTGTAGTTTTCAAACTCTTCCTCTAACTTTTGATAGGCAACACTTAGGTTTTTTGCTATTTCCTCAGTTTTCTTTAATTTTTCTTTTAACTCTTCAATCTCTTTTTCTAAATCTTTGCAAGGATTTTCCTCTTCTTTAATTTCTTCTTTTTCTTCCTTTTTCTCTTCCTTTTCCTCTAATTTTTCATCTTTAATCTCTTTTTTTTCCTCAGACATGGTTTTATTTCCTCCAAATTTTTATTTTTTACTTAAGAAAGTAAGATGAAAAACGATACTTATATAAAGTTATGCCTTAATTTATATTTTATCAAATTTTTTTATAAGATTATTTTATATGAACAATAGTAGCTCCTAACCCTCCTTCACTATAGGGGGCATCTTCATACTCTACTTTGTAAGGTAGTCTGTCTAAATACTCCCTTACAGCTTTCCTTAAAACACCTGAACCATACCCATGTATAATTCTTACAGTTGAATAACCTTCTAAAATTGCTTTATCCAAAAAGTTTTCCAACTCCTTCAATGCTTCCTCTCTAGTTTTTCCTATTAGATTTATCTCAGGTTTTACCCTTTCACCCCTCTCCCTTTTTATACTGATTTTAATCTTCTTATCTTGTTTTATTCCTACTTTTTCCTCAATCTTCTCCAAATCTTTTAATTTAACCCATACTTTTAAGCCTTTAAAGTTAACATTAGCTTTATCTTCCCTTACAGATATTACCTCTCCAATACTACCTTTACCTTTAAGTTTTACCTTATCTCCTATATTTATCTCATATAATTCCTCATCTTCCATCTTATCCTTTAATTTTCCCAACTCTTCCCTTTTTGTAGTTAAAAATTTTTCTAACTTTTTACCTTTACCTTTAAATTTTAATTCTTCAATAACTTTATAACCTTCTTCTCTAACCTGTTTTATATAGTTATCTATATCTTTAACTGCCTCCTTCCATTTTTGTTTTTTATACTCTTCAAGCTCTTTAACTAATTTTTCATACTTACTTTTTTCTATCTCCAGTTCTTTTCTCAATTTTTGAACAGCATCTTTTTCTTTCTCGTATTCAGTTTTGTAAACTTCAAGTTTTTCTATAGCTTTGTTAAGCTCTAAAGTTGAGCTGTCTAAATATTTTTTAGCTCTTTCTAAAATATCTTTACTAAAACCTAATTTTTCTGCTATATAAAAAGCCATACTTTGACCTAAAGATTTGTAATGAATTGTATAAGTTGGTGTAAGTTTTTCTTTATCAAATCCTACAGAGGCAACCTCAAAGTATTCATCTGACAGAACATAAAGTTTAATCTGTTTAAAATGTGTTGTTATTATTGCGTAAGCACCTATCTCCTTAATCTTCTCAAGGATACCTATACCAATGGCAGAACCTTCATCCGGGTCTGTTCCCGGTATAAGCTCATCTAATAAAACAATACTTTTATTATCTATCCTTTCTAGAATATCTTTTATATTCTTTATATGGGCTGAGTATGTTGAAAGGTTATGTTCTATACTCTGCATATCCCCAATATCAGCGTATATTCCACTAAAAACTGGGAGTTTGCTACCTTCATCTGCTGGAATAGGCATACCTGATTGGAATAGAAAAGCATTCAAACCTGCAGTTTTTAAAGCAACTGTCTTACCACCAGTATTTGAACCTGTTAAAACTAAACCTTTTTTATCCTCTGGTATAAGGATATTTATAGGCTTAAATGGTTTTTCCTTTAGTAAAAATATTGGATGTTTTACATTAATCAACTCAACAGATTTTGATATTTCAGGAAAAGTACAGTTAAACTTTTTAGCAAACTTTCCTATAGTGTAGAGAAAATCCAGCTTAATTATACTTTCATAACTCTGTCTTAAACCGTTTAGTCTATTTCTAACAATATCTGTCAAAAATTTTAAAATCTTTCTTATCTCTATATGCTCCCTAATTTTTAAATCTGACAGTTTATTGTTTAACTCAACTACATTTATTGGCTCTAAATATATTGTCTGTCCAGAAGATGACCTATCGTGTATAATTCCCTGAATTTTAGATGTAAAGTTTTGTTTTACAGGTATTACATATCTCTCCTTTCTTATAGTTATTATTCTCTCCTGAATTATATCTTGATACTTTGGAGAGTTAATAATGTTATCTAAAATAGAATGGATTTTATTTTCAACATCTCTTATAGACTTTCTTATTGATGCTAGCTCCCTACTTGCACTATCTTTAATCATTCCAGAGCTATCTATACTTTCTTTAATAATCCTTTCCGTTTCTCTGGAAGGGAAAAGAGATTTGTAATACTTATCTAAAGGTTCATAATCTTTTATATGTTTGGATAAAAAATTCTTCACATTTCTAGTTATATTTAAGATTGTAGCTATATCTAAAAGTTCCTTGGGAGATAATATACTCTCCTCAATTGTAAGTAGTTTTAAAGATTTATCTATTACTGGATATTCTGATAACGGAAAGTATCCTTCTTTGTACAGAATATCTATAAATGCTTTACTTTCTGCATTAGCCTTTTTTACACTTTCTTCATCTAAATATGGTTTAAGGTTTAAAACTTTTTCCCTTGTTTTCTCATTTACACTGAATTGTGCTAGAAGTTGTAAAAATTTATCAAACTCTAAGCTTCTAATATCTATATCTCTCATTTAAATTTTTTATCTCCGTTTTATAATTTTTTAGATTTAATTTTACGAAAAAAATTTGATAAAAGATATGCAACAAGTATTCCGTATGTTGTAAAAGAACCATTAATTAGAATAAAAGGTGAATTATATGAAGTTGATGATTTTATTCTAGAGGAACTAGATTGTTAGGAAGGACATCCACATTTCCACGAAAGGGAATTAATAGACGTAGTCGTAAACGATAAAGTTTACAAAGCTTGGATGTATTTTTATCCTGAACCTAGATGACAACTAATAAAATCTGGAGATTACAAAGATTATAATAATTGATAGATAGTTTGTACATTGAAAGAAATAGTTATAACACCATTTTAGGGATTAAATTTAGCTAACTTATATATAATTAGCTTAAATATTCGTA
>CAZEUK010000035.1:0-8532 GCA_964514535.1 uncultured Aquificales bacterium | reverse complement strand
ATAGTTCTCATAGATGATGCTAGAAAGATATTCAATCATAATCCAGAAAATGCGAAAAAACTTTTAGAAGAGGCTAAAAGAAAAATAAGATTAGCTCAAGTTTTAGGATATGTTAGAACTAAAGATGAAATAGCCCCACTGATTGCAGAAATAAATAAACTGGAAAAATCAATAACATCTTCGTCAGCTAAAAGCGAACATTTCCAAACTCTAATAAAACATGTTAGAAGCATGCAGAAGAAGGCTACACATACTCAGGAGAAAAGATAATAAATATCTTCTTCCTTTCTTTTTTATCTCATTTAAATAATCATCTTTTTGATGTTATATATTGTCTTATAGATTTCCATAAAAATTTTGGTGAGTTGTATGTTAGGAATAGAGAGGCTTTTACAAAAGTTATTGAATAGACAAAATCAGGACAAATCTCAAAGAAAAGATTTTGAAGAAGAGTTCCAGATAAACACTAAATATGTCCACGGTATGCTGTTTTATAACACTTACTTTGATTACTTAATGAAAGCATTAGATAAAGATACTGTTTGTTTAATTGTTGGTGGTTGGATAAGGGATAGGTTGTTGAACAGACCCTTAGGAAAAAGTATAGATATAGATTTTATAATCACCACTGACCCTTTAAAAGTAGCCAAAAAGCTAAAAAGTATATTAGGTAAAGGAAGTATATTTAAGTTTGAAAAGGATAAAGATATAGTTTCTTTTATATTTTACGAAAACCAGTACAAATATAGATTTGATTTCTCCTATATGGATATTTCAGATATACTTACCAATCCAAAATTAGATTTTTACGATAAGGAAAGGGAGATAATAAATAGAATAGAGGAAGATTTATTAAAGAGAGATTTTACAATTAACGCTATGGCTATAGTTTTTGATGATGCAGTCGGTTTAGGTGCTACCCAAACTGTCCTATTTGACCCTTCAAATGGCTTGGAGGATTTGCAAAATGGGATTTTAAGACCTGTATCTTTAAAAAATATAGAGGAAGACCCAGTTAGAATATTGAGAGGCTTTAGAATAGCAGGTCAGTTAGATTTGGAAATTGATAAACAGTTTTTAAAATGGACAAAAGAAAATAGAAGTCTGTTAGACAAATCTCCTAAGGAGAGAATAAGGGATGAAATACTAAAAATATTTGACAGTTTAGAAGCTAACGAAACGGTTAAAAAACTGGTTGATTATGAAATATTCCAGTATATAATCCCAGAGATGGAAAATTTAGTTAAGATTAAAAATTCTATAGATGTTGATGACCCTTTAAATCATTCATTAAAAACAATTTCACAGATAGAAAGTTTTTTAAAAAAAAAGGATATTTAACTAAGTTTATAGACAAAGAATTCTTAAAAAGTTTCGGGAAAGTTAAATTTTTAACAGATTTTAACGATATAACTTTATTCAAACTGTTCTCTTTTCTCCATCTTCTAGATAGTGTAGTAAAAGATAAAAAAGAGTTAAAGGACATATTTATGAATAAACTTGTTTTAGGGAATAAAGCAACAGATTTTATTATCAGACTGTATGAGAGTAAAGAAGATATTTTTAAAATGTTTTATCTATCTGAAGAAAAAAGGCTAAATGATACTGAAAAAAATTTATTTTGGTATAAAAACAAGGATATTGCTGTTTATCTATTTATATTCAGCTTGGCAAAGTTCTATTCCCTATCAAAAAGTAAAAGAGAGATAGAAAAGTTAAAACTTTTTATAATACATTTACAGGCATACTATTTAGATTTTTATAAAAAAGAGATTGTTGAAGAGCCTTTATTAAATGGAAGGGAGATAATGGACACTTTAGGATTATCTTCAGGTAAAGAGATAGGATATATAAAGGAAAAATTACTTAATGAGCAGTTAAAAGGAAGAATTAAAAACAAGGAGGAGGCGTTAAATTTTGTAAAGGGACTTATGGGGAAGGAATTTTAATCAGGTATAAATTATTTTCTTCAATATATAATTAGACTATCACAAATATGGTTTAGGGAGAAAAAATGTTAAACACAGATATATCTAACATCGGTATGTTTGTTTTAGATAAAAATCTATTTCCTGTTATAGATAAAGTTTTAAATGGGGAAAGGTTATCATTTGAAGATGGAATAAAACTTTTTGAAAGTAATGATATTTTAACGATAGGAAGTTTAGCTAATTATGTTAACGAGAAAAAAAATGGTAAGTATGCTTACTTTGTTATAAATAGACAGTTAAATCCAACAAATGTATGTGTTTTAGACTGTAAGTTCTGTGCATTTGCAACTATAGATAAAAATGACCCTAAAGCGTATGAGATGAATTATGAGGAGATTTTAAGTAAGGTAAGATATGCCGTTAAGGAAGGGGCAACAGAAGTTCATATAGTAGGTGGCTTACATCCAGATTGGAAGTTTGAAGATTATTTAAATATAGTTTCAACAATTAAGGAAAATTTTCCTAACATACATATAAAGGCGTTTACTGCAGTTGAGATAGATTATTTCTCCAAACTATCAGGTTTAGATTATGAGGAAGTTTTACAAAAATTGAAAGATGCAGGTTTAGGAAGTCTCCCCGGTGGTGGAGCAGAGATATTTTCTCCTGAAGTTAGAAGGATTATAGCACCTAAAAAGATAGGTTGGAAAAAATATTTAGAGATACATAAGATAGCCCACAGATTAGGATTACACTCAACAACCACAATGTTATATGGTCATGTGGAAACTTATAAGGATAGAGTTGACCATATTTTAAAAATCAGAGAAGCACAGGACGAAACAGGAGGTTTTACCTGTTTTATACCTTTAGCTTATCAACCGGAAAACAATGATTTAAATTTAGGGGAACACACAACAGGAATAGATGATTTAAAAACTATAGCAGTATCTAGACTTTTACTTGACAATTTTCAACATATAAAGGCTTACTGGGTTATGGTAGGGGAGAAAATAGCACAGGTCGGTTTAAATTTTGGTGCTGACGATATAGACGGAACAGTTATTGAAGAAAAGATAGCCCACTTTGCAGGGGCTAAGTCTCCAACGCAACAGCAGAAAGAAAAACTTATCAGACTAATAAAAGAAGCAGGAAAAATACCTGTTGAAAGGGATACACTTTACAATCCAATAAGAATTTATGATAAATAAGTGATAAAATAATGATTTACTTCAAAATCTATTTATGAGGTACAAAATGGAAAATTTAGAAACAAGTTTTGAGGAGCTTTTAGAAGAGTATGAAAAAAGTTTAGAGCCTAAACAATATTCAAAAGGTGAAATAATAAAAGGTAAGATAGTAAAGTTTGGTAAAGATGGATTAGCTTATGTAGATATTGGAATGAAAACAGAGGCAGTTATTCCAATTTCAGAGGTGGAAGATTTAAAGGAAGGGGACGAAATAGAGGCTATTTTTACCAGAAAAAAACTAGATGATTATTGGAAAATAACTAGAAAACCTTTAATAATAAAACAGGCTAAAGAAGAAATAGAGAAAGCTTTTGAAAATCAAACTCCTATTAAAGCTAAACTTTTAGAAAAAAAGAAAAAAGGTTATCTAATTCAGATAAAAGGATTTAAAGCATATCTACCTAACTCAGAAATTAAACTTAAAAAAGGAGAAAATTTACCTGAAGAGTTTGATGTTTTAATACTCTCTTTAGACAAAACAGACAACAGGTTAAAAATAATAGCTTCTCAAAAGAAAGCTTTAGAGATTTTAGAAAAAAATAAAAAACAGGAAGTTTTAAACTCCTTAGAGGTTGGTAAAAAGATTAAGGGTAAAGTGATTAAAATTTTGGATAAAGGAGCATTAATACTAATAGATAATGTTTTAGTAGGTTTCCTACCTAACTCGTTGTACTCTTGGGATGAGGATAGAACGACTAAAGAGTTAAAAGTTGGAGATGAAATAGAACTATTAGTAAAAGAGATTGACAAGGACAAAGAAAAGGTAATTCTTTCCAAAAAAGATTTAGAGCCTAATCCTTGGGATGTTTTAAACAATAAAGTTGGTGATGTTGTCAATGTAAAAATTGTAAATATAAATGATAAAGGAATTATTGTTAAATTAAACGGTGCAAAAGGATTTATACATAAATCTGAAACAGACCATTTAGACCAAGAGGCTTACAAGAAAAAGTATAAAGTTGGAGATAACATAAAGGCTAAAATTATAGATTTAAATAAAAAGAAAAAAAGATTAAAACTAAGTATAAAAGCATTAACTCCCCATCCTATTGATAAGTTTTTAGAAGAAAATCCTGAAGGAAGTAGTATAAAAGGTAGGATAAAAGAATTAAAAAATAAAGTTGCAATAATAGATTTAGGAAACGGTATTGAAGGATTACTGTATTTAGAAGACGCAACTTGGAATCCTAAGGTAAAAAATATCTCACAAGTTTTAAAAGGAAAAAAAGAGCTTGAATTTATGGTATTAGGTAGAAAAGGGAACAAAATTAAACTTGGATTGAAACAGTTTAAGCCTAATCCTTGGGAAATATTTAGAAAACAGTATAAAAAAGGTGATATTGTAAAGGTTAAGGTTAAAAAGTTAATAGACAGGGGAGCATTTGTTGATATAATAGAGGATGTGGAAGGTTTTATTCCTTTAAAAGAGATTTCTAAAGAGGAGATTAAAATACCAAGTGATAAATTAAAACTAAATGAAGAAGTTGAAGCTAAGATTATAAGAATTAAAGGTAATGATATTACTTTAAGTATAAAAGCTGTAGAACAGGCTAAGGAAAGAAAAGAGTTAGAGGAAATATTAAAGAACTATAAACCTAAATCTGAAACTGAAGGTTTAGGAACACTTGGTGAATTATTGAAAAGGAAGTTAGAGGAAAGAAAAAGGTAGATTTCAAATTTTTATATTAATCTTTTTCCTTTTTCTCTAATCCTCTATTTAACAATAAATAGAAAAAACTTTTTATATTTTTTATTTGACTTTAAATTTAAAGTATAAATTTTTTTTGGAGAGGTAATAATGAATAGGAAGCTTTTCGGAGTTTTGTTAGGGGGAGTGTTAATATCTAGGCTCGTTTTAGCAGGTGATACTGACTACAGTAATGCAATCCTAATATCTCCACAGGTTAACTATCATCTGTTTGATGATGATAGAAAGTATCAAAATCAGGGGATAAAGGACAGTTTTGAGGGCGGTTTGTCTATTGAAAAACTGTTCGGAAATTTTGGTGTAGGTGGTTATCTGGGGTACGGAAAGGCAGATATAAAGAACATAAACAAGTCTAAATCCTTTTGGGATTTTGCACTGTATGGAACGTATTATATCTTTAATCAAGGTAATCTTTTACCTTACGTATCGCTAGGATTAGCAAACTCAAAGTTTGACAAAAAAAGTTTAACAGGTATTTACGGAGATATAGGATTAAACTACATGTTTACTGATAACCTAGGCGTAAGGGCTAGCGTCAAGGATTATTACTTATGGAAAGGAAGAAACGACATACTACCTTCAATTGCTTTAACGTACGGAATGAATGTTGATAAAGATAGTGATGGAGATGGTGTTTACGATAGTAAGGACAGTTGTCCAAATACACCTAGAGGTGTTCAGGTTGACAGTTTAGGTTGTCCTTTAGACGATGATAAAGACGGAGTTCCAAACTATAAAGACCAATGTCCTGACACACCTACAGGGGTTAAGGTAGATAGTGTAGGTTGTCCTTTAGATACTGACGGCGACGGTGTTCCAGATTACAGAGATAAATGTCCAGATACTCCTATGGGAGTAAAAGTTGACCAAGACGGATGTCCTATAAAGAAACCTGTTGTTGAAAAACCTAAACCTAAGCCTGTTGTTATAGACAGTGATGGGGATGGTGTTCCAGATAGTAGGGATAGATGTCCTAACACACCGAAGGGTTATAAAGTGGATGAAGAGGGATGTTTTAAGTGGGTTAGATTGGAAGTACACTTCCCGTTTGATAGTTGGAAAGTTGACCCTAAATATTATCCAGAAATAGAAAGATTTGCTAAATTCTTAAAGGAAAATCCAAATATAAAAGTGGAAATTCAAGGTCATACAGATAGTATAGGTAGTGAAAGATACAATCTAATTCTATCTCAAAAGAGAGCAGAAGCAGTTAAAGATATATTAGTTAAAAAGTATGGCATTTCTCCAGACAGAATAATTGCGAAAGGCTACGGCGAAAGTAAACCTATAGCATCAAATAAAACTCCAGAGGGAAGAGCTAAAAATAGAAGAGTAATAGCTGTAAGAATAAAATAATAGTTTTTTCTCTTTTCTTTTTTTAATTTTTTAATTAACACCAATAGCTTTTAAAAGTTAATTTTAGAACTAATTTTTAAACCTGTTCGTAATCCATTTAAGTTAAAATCTTTAATAACCAATTTAAAAATTAAATCTAGTTAGTCTGTTCTAGATAGCTAGAAAATACATAACTTATGATATTTAAATCTAAGTTAAAATAGTATTTCTAAAATCAGAAAATAAAGGAGTTTAAATTGGTTAAAAGTATGACAGGATTTGCCTATGTTATAAGGCCATTTGATAGTTATGAGATAGAAGTAAGGGCTAAATCACTCAATCATAAAGGATTAGAAATATCTATAAAAGGTGTAAAGGATATTCTTTTCTTCATAGAAAAAGATATTAGAAATATTATTTCAAGTTATATAGAAAGGGGATATATACAAATATTTTTAAATATAAAATATTTAGAGCCGAAGATTTTATTAAATCTAGATAATCTTAAACAGGCAGTGGATAAAATTAATATTTTAATGTCTGAATTAAAACTACAATTATCTGCGGATAAAATTTATGATTTAGCAGTATCAACAGCATCAGAAACGGAAGATAATAAGTTAGATGAAGAATTAAAGGAAAATTTGTTAAACACAGTAGAAATAGCTATTAAAGATTTAGTTAATGAAAGAGTAAAAGAAGGGGAAAAATTAGTTAGAGCTATACAAATCTATCTAGACCAGATAGAGCAACTTTTGGCTTTAATAGAAAGAGAAAAGGAAAATATTATTGAAGAAAACAAAAAGAGATTAATTGAAAAAATTAAAGAGTTATTGGGAGAAAACTATTCAGAGAGAGCATTTATAGAAGCCTCATTACTCGCTGAAAAATTGGACATAACAGAAGAAATTGTTAGATTAAAATCTCATATTAAGAGATTTAGGGAGCTCTTAAATGATGGAAATGGTGCTATAGGTAGGAAGTTAGATTTTTTATGTCAAGAAATGCATAGAGAAATAAATACTCTTGGGAATAAAATGCCTGATTTTTCTAAATATACAGTAGAAATAAAAACTTTAATAGATAAAATTAGACAGCAAGTCCAAAATATTGAATAGATTAAAAATCTTTTTCTTTTTATTTTTATTTAAATATTCTGTCTATAAGTTCGTCGTAAAACCTTTCATCAAAACTTACTTCATATTTTAAAGCTAAAATTCTATATCTATACGATAGTTTTACTAAATCTTTCTCTGTCGTAATCCAATAATCTACATCTATATCAGGTAATTCCAGTTTTTTATAATCGTAATGGTCAGGTAAACTTATTCTCTCTGTTATGCAGAAGTTATATTTTCTAGATAGTTTTTCCATTACTTTAAAAAATTGTTTATTATTACCTAAACCTGCAAATAAACCAACCCTTTTTTTATACAGTATATCCAAGGGGAAATCATCTTCAAAATTTGTTAATTTTTCAAACTTTTCCTTTGCGACAAAAACCGGTTTTAAGTACTTTTCTAAATGAAATTCTAATCTTTTTATCTCTATCAAATCGAGTGTATAAACTTTGTTTATTAAAAATATGTCCGCATACTCAATAGCCACTTCAGGTGGTTCTCTTAACCTTCCTAAAGGTAAGACCTCATCTTCCCAGAAAGGCTTAGTTCCATCAACTACAACTATATCAACATCTCTTTTCAATTGGTAATGTTGAAAACCGTCGTCCAGTATAAAAACGTCAACGTCAACTTTACCTAACACAAACTTACCTGCTTTGTACCTATCCTTTGAAACAACTACAGGTATACCATATTTTGCAATTAAATAAGGTTCATCCCCTGCACTTTTCCAATCGGTATAAATCTCCTTACCGTCAGAAACTAATAAAGTACCTCTACTCTTTCTTTTGTATCCTCTAGACAAAACTACAACATAGTATCCTCTTTCCTGTAATTTTTTTGCTATATCTATAACTATAGGAGTTTTTCCTGTACCACCTACACTTAGATTTCCTACAGAGATTATCGGTCTAGGTAGTGATTTTTGTTTAAGAAATCCACTGTAGTATAAGTCCCTTCTTAAAACGGCAAAAAAACCGTAAACTTGAGATAAAAAATATAAAATAAACTCTTTAAGCTCCCTGTATATTTCAGACATATTCAATTACCTAAACTTTTTTATTCTTCTTTTATTTTCTTACCATCATAAAATATGTAAGTAGAGTATATAGGCAACTCAAAATAAACTTTACCTAATTTTTTTTCGTCTTTGTTCAATACACCGTCTAAATTTTTATCTATATATC
>CAZEUK010000034.1:0-8675 GCA_964514535.1 uncultured Aquificales bacterium | reverse complement strand
ATACCTAAAGGAATAAAAGGAATTGTATAAGTGAAACTAAAAATTTATTTCCTCTTTTAAAAGATTTTCCAGATTAATATCTATATCATCAATAACATTTATTGTATCGTTCCAATCAGTTATAAACCATCTTTTACCTTTTTCTGCCACCATTACTTTTTTATCGTCAGTGGTATACCAGATAACCTTCTTTACTCCTGCGTTTAATAAATCCTGAGTTTTTTCCTTCATGTATGAAAGCATATCTCCGTATTTTCTTAAATCTGCCTTTGTATCTATCTCTATTACTACCTCTGGAGGTGTTTTTGCATATTTGTTATTTAAACCTTCCTTTAAAAGTTTTTCTTTCTCAAAAATTGCTATATCTAAATTCCTCCAAGTCCTACGTGCCCATTGGAAACCTGCTTCGTTTGTAAGGATTTTATATTTTTTACGATCTAACATTTTTAATAAAAATTCTAAAATTGTAGAAATAATCCAAGCTTGAATTTTACTGCTTCCCATAACTTCCTCCAAAGATTTTTCGCCGGAAAGAACTTTGTCGTAATCTCTGTAATAGATAGGTGAGCCGTATCTCATTTCGTATATAAGCTCCTTTGGAACTCCCTTTCTTTTTTTTACTTTCTCTTTTTTTACAACATTAGCCATTTTTTTCTCCCAAATATCCAATTTTTATTAAATTTACTCTAATATAACCTCTTATTCAATTAATATCTGTAAAGTTTAAAAATCTTCTTTCCTAATCTATACTTATTTTGGTAATCAAATATAGGGGTTAATCCTTGTCAAAGGGACGGAAATACTTAAAGGAAGAGAGAAAGTTAGAGATTGTTAAGGTAGCCTGTAAATTGTTTGCAGAAAAAGGATACTATAACACAACAATTCCAGATATAGCAGAAGCTATGGGAATGAGTGTTGGAAATATTTACAACTATTTCAAATCAAAGGAAGAGTTGGCTAAATATATAATGAGATATTCTTCCCGTCTTTTGGGAAATGAAATAAGGAAGATAAATGAAGAGAATATATCAACGAAAGAAAAAATATACAAAATAGTTAAAAGATTTTTTGAGATAGCAGAAGAGCAACCTGAACTTATTGAGTATTTTTTAAGGGTTTTTTTATCAAATAGAGAGGTTTTTAAAGAAGGATGTGAAGGTTTTTTATGTGTAAGTGAAGTTATTACAGAGTTAATGTTATTCTTTGAAGAAGGTGGAAGGAAAGGAGATTTTAGGCAACAGGAATTCTTTCCAGCATTTACAACACTTATGGGACCTCTTGGTGGTATGGTTTTTCTTAAAGGAGAAGGAGTTTTACCGAAAAGTCCTATTGAGTATTCAGATGAGCTTGCTGAGAATATATGGAACGCGTTAAAAAATGGGTAAAAAAACTCTTTTATGGCTTCAAGGTTTATCCTGTAATGGTAATTCCCAATCACTTCTTAATGCAGAAAATCCTTCTTTTTATGAGTTATTATCTAGAGTGGAAGTTATTTTTCATCCAGAAATATCTTATAAGGAAAATATCCAAAAGGTGTTAGAAAAGGTCTTAAGTGGTAAAAAGAAAGTAAATTTTTTAGTTATAGAAGGAAGTATTACAACAGATAAAAGGTTTCATAGAATAGGGGATTATACTATAGGGGAATTGATAGACAGATTAAAAGATAAGGTTGATTATATTATTGCGGCAGGGAATTGTGCATCTTTTGGAAATATACCTGCCTTGTATAGTGAACATCCAGATATTAAAGGATTACAGTTTAAATTCAAGGAGAAAAAAGGTTTTTTACCATCTGATTTTAAAACAAAATCAGGATATCCAGTAATAAATATTGCAGGTTGTCCCATGCATCCGTCTTGGTTTAGCCAAACGTTAATCGCTCTTTTGGAAGGTAGGAAAGTTATTCTTGATGATTTCAACAGACCTAAGGAGCTTTTTATGTATTTATCTCATGATGGATGTATAAGAAATGAGTATTTTGAATGGAAAGTTGAGGCAGAAGAGTTTGGACACAAGGAAGGATGCCTATTTTATAACCTTGGCTGTAGAGGACCTATGACCCACGCACCATGTAATAAAATCCTATGGAACAGAGTATCTTCAAAAACAAGGGCAGGAGTTCCCTGTTTTGGTTGTACAGAGTTTGATTTTCCTTTAAGAAAAAACTATTTTGAGACAAAGAAAAATATAGGTATTCCAGAAGAAGTTCCTTTAGGAGTTTCAAAAAGAGCATACATAACAATAACAGGTGTCGCAAAAACATTAAAAAATGAAAGATTGAACAAAAAATTAGAAGAAGCAGAATAAAACGTTTTAAATTTTCTATGGTAAAATCGTTTCCAGGTTACATATTTAATCAATGAATAAACTATTTTTACTTTAATTCAGGATAGACAGCCATGAAAGAGCTAATTTTGAAAGTAAAAGATGAAGATGTAGTAAAGGAACTATTAGATTTTTTAAAAAAGTTTGGGAAAAAAGTTGAAATTAGAGAAAAACAAATTTCTGAAGAAGATTTAAAAAAAATGCTTGGTATTGATGAAATCAAAATAGATACCACAAAGTACAAATTTAATAGAGAAGAAGCACATGAAAGGTAAACTATTCCTTGATACAAATGTTCTTATTTATGCCTATTCATCTAAAGATTTAAATAAACAGAAAACAGCTTTTAGATTAATATATGAGGAAAGGGAAAATATTGTATTGAGCACACAGGTTATAAACGAATTTTCTTCTGTTTTGATAAAAAAGTACAAAGTTAATCCAATAGTTTTATATCCAAAGATTCAAAATTTTTTTGTCTTATTTGATGTAGTTTTAATTGATTATTCAACAATTAAAAAAGCTTTTGAACTTTTACAAAAATATAACTTTTCCTACTATGATAGTTTAATTGTTTCATCAGCATTAGAAAATGATTGTAAGATTTTGTACAGTGAAGATATGCAGGATGGCTTATTAGTGGAAAACAAACTAAAGATAAAAAATCCTTTCAATATGTGAAAATCAGGAATATACATACCATGCCAAAAATCAAAAAAATAGTTTTAAACAGAGTTGAAGGGGAAATTGAGCTTAAGCTTATATGGGAAGGTGGAAAAATAAAAGATGTTTTTATAATTGCACCAAATTTTAGAGGATTTGAGTTTATTTTAGAAGGTAAACCACCTTTAGATGCCCTTGTTATAAATCCCAGAATTTGCGGAATATGTGGTCATGCCCATCTTATAGCCACTGTTAGAACTCTGGAAGCTCTTTATGAAAATGCAGGGGAAAAATTAGAAATTTCCCAAAAAGCACAAATAATAAGAGATATAACCCTTTTTTCAGAAATAATTCAAAATCATCTTAGATGGTTTTATATGTTTGTTTTACCTGATTTTTTAAAGCTTGACAAAAACCACAGACTAAAAAAATACCAGCCTATAAAAGGTATACAGTGGAGAAAAGGTCTAGATGCAAGCTCAAAAATCTTAAAAGTAATAGCAATTTTTGGAGGACAGTGGCCTCACACCTCTTATGCTATTCCGGGAGGTGTAGTTTCAGACCCTACAACATTTGATATAACAGAAGCTATTTCTATAGTGGATAGTTTGATAGATTTTTATGAAAAAAATGTAATTGGAATGTCCTATGAAAAATATTTTTCAATTAATAGTATTGATGAGTATCTAGATATATCTAAAAATTCAGATTTAAAAACATTTCTTTTAACCTGTTTAAAACATAATTTACATACAGTCGGTAAGTCTTATCACAGATTTTTAACTGTATGTGATATAAACCCATCAATATCTAAAGGAATAACAAAAAGAAAAAGAAAAGATTTTGATATAAACAAGGTAAAAGAAGTTGACTCATACTCTTATTTAACAGAAAAAGGAAAAGTTTTTGACAAAAGACGGTACTCATGGGCGAAAGCTGTCAGATATGAGGGTCTACCTTATGAAACCAGTCCTCTATCAAGAAGAATAAATAACAAAGACCAGCTTTTTATAAATCTATTAAAAGAGTATAAAGACAGCTATATGGTCAGAACATGGGCTAGAATTGATGAAATTATTAAACTGCTTGTTTCTATAAAGGAACGGTTAAATGAAATAAATATAAAAGAGCCATCATATATAAAACCTGAGAAAGATATAAAACAGATTGAAGGAAAAGCCTTTGGTTTTTGTGAGGCTGCAAGGGGTTCTTTAATACATCAGTTAGAAGTAAAAGAAGGAAAGATAAAAAAATACAACATAATAACACCGTCTACATGGAATTTAGGGCCAAGGTGTGAAAAATATCTATCCCCTGCTGAAAAAGCAATAAAAGGTTTGAAAAGTCAGCTTTTAGCTGAGATGGTTCTAAGAAGTTTTGATGTCTGTTCTGTCTGTACAACACACTGAAAACCTTGACATCTAAATTTTTATCAATCATTATTTTAATGAATATTCATTCATCGGAGGGCTGGCTATTATGAACTTCTTAGATAGAGAACATCTCCGTTCCCTGTTCACCAAACCAACCAACTATATAAACACCAACAGAGGCAAAGAGTATTATGATAATCTCTACAAAAAGATGAAAAAACGTCTTGAAGAACTCAGGTCTCAACAACCAATCAGAGAAGCAGAACTGAAGTTTAGCGAGTATTTATCAACATGGGATTTATCAAGAAGGGACTTTTTAAAATGGGTTTCTGCAACAACAGCAATGTTAATGCTACCACCTTCCTTTGAGCCGTTGGTAGCTGAAGCTGCAGAGGTTATGAACAGAGTACCTATTATCTGGATAAACATTCAAGACTGTGCAGGAAACACTGAAGCCCTTTTAAGAAGTGCATCTCCCACCGTTGATGAGCTTATACTTGAGTATCTATCTGTTGAGTATCAGGAAGTTATTATGGCTGCTGCTGGAGACCAAGCAGAGGAAAATCTAAAAAAAGCTGTAAAAGATTTTGATGGTAAATACCTGTTATTTGTTGAAGGGTCAATTCCAGTAGGTATGCCTGAAGCATTTACAATTGGAAGACATCCAAAAACAGGTGTTGAACATGTGAAAGAGCTTGCAGACCACGCTGCAGCAGTAATAGCCGTCGGAGCGTGTGCATGTTTTGGAGGTGTTCCTGCAGCATATCCAAATCCTACAGGTGCAGTTGGAGTTATGGATGTTGTGAAAGGAAAACCTATAGTTAATATACCTGCCTGTCCTGCAAATCCTGCAAATATTACAGGAGTTGTTATCCATTATATCCTTACAGGTGAACTTCCGGAGCTTGACAGCCTATTGAGACCAAAATTTGCATTTGGATACAGAATTCATGATAACTGTGAGAGAAGGGCTCACTTTGACGCAGGGGAGTTTGTTGAGGAATGGGGAGACGAAGGAGCTAAAAATAACTTCTGTCTATACAAAATGGGATGTAAAGGACCTTTCACATTCAATAACTGTTCAATAATCAGATACAACGAAGGGACAAACTGGCCTATAGGTGTTGGAAGAGGTTGTATAGGTTGTTCTGAACCAGATTTCTGGGACAAGTATGCAACAGAGAGACCTCTTGCCGACAGTGATATACATCCACCGGGACTAAACGGTGTTGAATCTACTGTAGATGAAGTAGGTTTAGGAATTTTAACAGCTACAGCGATAGGTATTGGTGTTCACGCTGTAGCAAGTGCCATAGCAGGTAAAAAAGAAGAGCAATAGGAGGTTTAAGATATGGGAAAACATGTTGTAGTTGACCCTATTACAAGAATTGAAGGACATTTAAGAATAGAGGCTATTTTAGATGATAACAATACAATAGTTGATGCCTACAGCTCATCTACAATGTGGAGAGGAATAGAAATAATAATGAAGGGAAGAGACCCAAGGGATGTTCCACTTTTAGCAATGAGAATATGCGGTGTTTGTACAGGAACACACTACTACACATCTACCCAGACTGTAGAGCATGCTTTAGGAGTTGTCCCACCAAAAAATGCAAGACTTGTAAGAAATCTTATACAAGGTTCTTTATATATTCACGACCACGTAGTTCATTTTTATCATCTTCACGCTTTAGACTGGGTTGATGTTGTATCTGCCTTAAAAGCTGACCCTGCTAAAGCTGCAGCTGAAGCTAAAAAATGGGCTAATATGCTGAAAGACCCTATAACAGGAGAAACAATCCAGCCTTGGAATTCTGGAGAAGGAGAGTTTAGAGCTGTTCAGGAAAGACTTAAAAAGTTTGTTAAAGCTGGAAGACTTGGTCCTTTTGCTAATGCTTACTGGGGAAATAAATCTTATAAACTAACTCCAGAACAAAATCTTGTAGCCGTTTCCCACTACCTTGATGCACTTCAAATCCAGAGAGAAATGGCAAAACTAATGGCTATCTTCGGTGGTAAAAATCCACATCCACAATCCCTCGTTGTAGGTGGTGTAACATGTGTTCAGGATATTAAAAATCCTGCAAGACTGGGACAGTTTGGAGATTTATTAGGTCTTTCAAGGGAGTTTATATACAGAGCTTACTTACCTGATATTTTAATGGCAGGAACTGTTTATGCAGATGAAGCACTAGCAGGAATTGGTAGAGGTTTAGGTAATTATATGGCTTACGGTGATTTCAGAATGGATGATAACCCTTGGTATCAAGGAAAAACATTATTCCCCCGTGGATTAGTTCTAAATATGGATTTATCAAAAGTTTATGATGTTGACCAATCAAAAATAACTGAAGACGTTACACACAGCTGGTACGAGTATAAAGGAACAGACAAACCTTTACATCCATTTGAAGGGCAGACAAATCCTAAATATACAGGATTTAAGGAAGACGGAACATTAGACCCTAAAGGTAAATACTCATGGATAAAATCTCCTATATACGATGACAAAAGGGTTGAGGTTGGACCACTTGCAAGAATGATTGTTGGATATGCAAGGGGAGATGAAAGAATAAAACATTATGTGGACTGGTTATTAAAATCAGGAAACTTCCCTGTAAAAGTTTTATTCTCAACAGTTGGAAGAACAGCGGCAAGGGCTATAGAAACAGCGTTGATGGTTGATGTGATGAAAGAATGGTTAAATGAACTTGCAAAAAATGTAGCATCTGGAGATTTAAGCACATGGACAGAGTACGATTTTGAGAAATTAACAAAAGGAAAAGAGTTAAAAGGTTATGGATTAACTGAAGCCCCTAGGGGAGCTTTAGGACACTGGATAAGAATAAAAGATGGGAAAGTTGCAAACTATCAGGCTGTTGTTCCTTCAACATGGAATGGAGCTCCAAGGGATTACAAAAACAGAATGGGAGCTTATGAAGCATCTTTGATAGGAACAACCCTTTCAAATCCAGACCAGCCCCTTGAGATACTAAAAACTATCCACTCATTTGACCCTTGTATCGCTTGTGCTGTTCATGTGATAGATACAAAAGGAAGGGAATTAGGAGTTTATAAAGTAGAGCCTGTAGGTGGAGCTTGTTTTATTTAAAAGGAGGGAACAGCTATGTATCAGAAAGTTAAAAGAATGACAAAAACAATGAGAATTTTTCACTGGATAAACGCTTTTTCTATACTTACAGCTGTTATAACTGGTTTTTATATAGCACATCCTTATTATCAAACACTTATATCAGAGCCTGCAGCTTATAAATATGTAATGGCTTACAATAGACTTTTCCACTTTTTCGCCGCTTTACTTCTTGATGTTGTTTCTATTGCTATTTTTTATCTATACTTTGCAAGTAGATTTGAAAAACCAATAAAAAAGATAATTCCTAACAAGCAGAATATAGTTGAGTTCTGGGAAGTATTTTTAAACCTAATAACTTTAAATAGAAGAAAAAGATTTGACAGTTCACATCTTGATAGTTTTAATGCTGTTTACTTTACAATCTTACATTTACTCCTTGTATGGATGTTGTTAACTGGCTTTTATATGTACGTTCAGGCGTTTGAAAGTGGATTATCAGCTATAGGTAGCTGGTGGCCTGCTTCCTTACATCTTGCTACAGACTGGGTAGGCTGGCTTTTAGGAGGTCATGCAGGTGTTAGATGGTGGCATCATTTCACCATGTGGATAATACTTGCATGGGTAGCTTTCCATATCTACTATCAGGTCTGGAGAACAATATTCTGGAAGGAAGGAGATATTACCATTGTTTTTGGTGGATACAAATTTAAAAAGGTAAAAACTGAACCTTAATTAAAAATTTCCCTTTTCTCTTTTCTTTTATTTAATCTAATAGAAGGAATAAAAATGAAAAAAATAGGTGTTGTTGGTGTTGGAAATATCCTTTTTAAAGATGAAGGAATAGGAGTTTTTGTCGTTAAGTATCTGGAGGAAAATTACAGTTTTAAGCCAGAGATTGATTTAATAGATGCAGGAACTTTAGGATTTGGTTTAATGAGTTATCTACATGAGTATGACCATATAATTCTCATAGATACAATATCTGTTAAAGACAAAGCTGGGAGTGTCTATAGACTTACACCGGAGCAGCTTTCAGGTTTAGCATCTTATCACCAGACAGCCCACGAAGTAGAAGTTTTACAGATGATAGAGCTTACTCCTTTAACAGGAAAAATGGCAGATGTTATTGTTTTAGGAGTTGTCCCTGAAGATATAAACAAATCAGAGATAGGTCTTACGGAGACATTAGAAGATATACCATTCAAAACAGTTGTTTC
>CAZEUK010000033.1:0-8762 GCA_964514535.1 uncultured Aquificales bacterium | reverse complement strand
ATCAAAGAAAGTTAAAGTTTATAAAGGAAAAGGAAAGATAATAGATAAAAATAAGGTTTTAGTAATAGACAGAGAGGGTAATCAAAGTATAGTTGAAGCAAAAAATATTATTATTGCCACAGGGTCAAAGCCAAACTCTATAGGTAATTTAAAACTTGATAACAAATATATACTTTCTACTGATTTTTTATTGGAAAAACTGGACAATTTACCAAAATCAGTTTTAATAGTCGGTGGCGGAGTTGCAGGTTGTGAGTTAGGCTATATTCTAAATAAATATGGTGTAGATGTTCATATTGTTGAATTAAAGGATAGGTTATTACCTTCAAAGGATGTTTCTAAAGATATATCTAGATATTTACTGAGAAAGTTTAAAAAACTTGGAATAAAAACATTTTTCAATACAACTGTTGAAGATTATAAAGTTGAGAATGGTTTTATTAATGTAAAACTGTCTAACGGTGAAAACTTTCAAGTTGAAAAAATAATTTTATCCGTAGGTAGAGTTCCTAACAGTGATAACTTAGACGAAATAGGGATAGAAAAGGATGAAAAAGGTTTTATAAAAGTAAATCAGTTTTTACAAACAAATTTTAATAATATTTATGCAATAGGTGATGTTATAAGCTCTCCTATGTTAGCTTACACATCTTCAATGGAAGGTGAAATTGCAGTTAAAAATATATTAGGTGAAAAGATACAACCAAACTATGGATATATACCTTACGCAATATTTTCAGCTTACGAGATAGCTTATATAGGTCTAAATGAAGAAACTGCCAAGGAAAATGGATTTAATATTATCTATGGTATGTATAGTTATTTATTTAATGAGAAAGCCGTAGATGAAAGTGATACAGACGGATTTATCAAACTATTCTTTGATAAAAGTGATAAAAGATTTTTAGGTGGATATATTGTAGGTAGTTTTGCTTCCGAATTAATACATATATTAGAAATCGCATTAAAGGAAAATTATACGGCAGAGCAATTACATAATCTTATATACTTTCATCCTTCTGTATCAGAGATTATACCTTTTGCAAGTTATGATGTGGCAGAGGGTAAACTTTTTTAAAATCGGGGCAAAAAGCCCCTTTTTATTAAATTAAAGAGACTTTACGCAAGATAATACTTCGTCATAGTTAGGTTCTTCAGTTATTTCTGGAACTAACTGTTTATAAACAACCTTACCGTCCTTATCAACAACAAAAACAGCCCTTGCTAAAATTCCTTTTAATGCACCTTCAGAGATTAAAACTCCGTATTTTTCCATATCTCTGTATCTGAAGTCTGATGCAACTTTAACATTTTCAATTCCATAGCTTTCACAAAATCTTTTTTCTGCGAAAGGTAAATCCATAGATACAACATATACTTCAACATCTAGTCCTGCTACAAGCTCGTTAAATTTTTTAGTTTCTGTTTCACAAACTGGTGTGTCTAATGATGGAACAGTTATTATTATTTGAGGTTTTCCTTTTGCACCACCAACAGTTATTTCTGATAAATCAGATGCTACAACTACAGCCTCAGGAGCTCTATCTCCTACATTTAATTCTGGACCAGCTAATGCTACAGGATTTCCTTTTAAATTTACAGTTGTTGCCATAAAATTACCTCCTCATAATCTTTTTTATTAATAAAACTTAAAAAATTTTAAATATTACAATACTTAGATTTTATGAGTTTAGTCAAACAGCGTTTTAAAAATATTCTTTAAAATAAAAAAAACCTTTTTTTTATTAATTCAATCTTGAAATGAAATATTATTCATATCAATCTAAATAGTATCAGGGACAGAAAAGTTTCATTCAGTTGATAGTTATTTTTATATATAAGATAATAAATTTTTAAATTATGCTTTTTTCTATTATAGAGAGGTAGTTCATAATGCTGTTAAACGTTGTGTTTGCTGGCACGGTTCAAGGTGTAGGTTTCAGAAGATTTGTTAAAAATATCGCAGATGAGATGGGAGTTAAAGGTTATGTAAAAAATTTACCTGATGGAACAGTTGAAGTTGTAGCAGAAGGAGACGAAAAATTATTGGAGGAGTTTTTAAAAAGAATAGAAGTAGGACCTCCTTTAGCCGAAATAACACATATGGCTTATGAGTTTAGTAATAAAGAGGGAGGTTTTAAAAAGTTTGAGATTGAATATTAAACATATCTTTATACTACTTTTTACTTTGATTTTTATTAGTCAGGATGTTTTTGCTTTAACTTATACTGTAAAGCCCGGTGATTTTCCTGAAAAGATAGCTAAAAAGTTCGGTATATCTGTAAAAACTTTATTGAAAGTAAACAATATAAAAGACCCGAAAAAACTTAGGGTAGGTCAGAAGTTATACATCCCTGTTAAAAACAAGTCTTCAAAGAAAAGAAAAAGAAAAAAAACTACTTTAAGGAAAGGGGATAACTGTAAATATGTATATACAGTAAAAAAGGGAGATGTCCTATCACTAATAGCTAAAAGGTTTGGTGTATCAACTTCAAGTTTAAAAAAATGGAATAATCTTAAAAGTAATAGAATATACGTTGGACAAAAATTGTGTATAAAGCCTTTAAAGAGTGTAAAGAAAGAAAGGAAGAGAAGAAGTAATAAAAATTATAGGTCAGTTGCTAGGTATAAAACTGTTATAAAGTATTACAGAGTAAAAAGGGGAGATAGTTTAATCAAAATAGCCAAAAAATTTGGTGTATCAGCTAGGAAGATAGCAAAATTAAATCATTTAAAAAAACCATATAGGTTAAGAGTAGGTCAAAGATTAAAAATTCCAAAAAGGGTTAAAGTTTACAGCCGTAAATATAAACCTGTTGAGGAGTACAAACCAAAGAAAAAGTTAAACTTTAAATGGCCTGTTGAAGGTAAAGTGATTAAAGGTTTTATAAATAGTGAAAATGAAAGACATGTCGGTATAGATATTAAAGCTAAATGTGGAGACAAAATTGTAGCATCTGAAGACGGTAAAGTTATTTACGCAGGAAATAGTATAAAAACATTTGGTAATCTTATAATAATAAGACACCCAAATAGATACAACACAGTTTACGGTCATATAGGAAAGATACTGGTTAAAGATGGGGCTAAGGTGAAAAAGGGTGAGGTTATAGGAACAGTTGGGAAATTGGATAATGATAACTGTGGAATATACTTTGAAGTTAGAAAGTATACAATTCCAGTAAATCCTTTATCTGTTCTTGAAAAGAAATAAAAAGAGGTGAAAAATGTCCAATTTTATGGAATTTCCAAGGATAAAGAGATTGCCAACATATGTTTTTGCAACTGTAAATGAGTTAAAGGCAAAGTTAAGAAGAGAGGGGAGAGATATTATAGATTTTGGTATGGGTAATCCTGATTTAAAACCTGCCAACCATATAATTGAGAAACTTTGTGAAGTGGCTAAAAAGAAACATACACATAGATACTCGTCATCTGAAGGTATTCCTAGACTTAGAAAGGCCATCACAAACTTTTATAAAGAAAGATTTGGGGTAGAGCTAGACCCTGATAAAGAGGCAATCCTTACTATAGGTTCTAAAGAAGGTTTATCCCATCTTATGCTAGCTATGTTATCACCGGGAGATATAGCCTTAGTTCCAAGTCCCCGTTATCCAATCCATTACTATGCACCGGTAATAGCAGGAGCTAGTGTGTTAACAGTTCCTTTACCATTTGAGGGGAATAACTCTGAAAAACAAGAAATATTTTTAAAAAATATATACGAGACTTACGAGGACAGTTATCCTGAGCCAAAGGTACTAATACTAAACTTTCCTAACAATCCGACAACTATGACAGTTGATTTAGACTTTTTTAAAGAAATAGTGAAGTTCGCAAAGAAAAAAAATTTATGGATAATTCATGATTTTGCATACGCAGATTTATGTTTTGATGGTTATCAAGCCCCTAGTATACTTCAGGTTGAAGGGGCAAAAGATATTGCAGTTGAGACTTACTCATTAACGAAAGGTTTCTCAATGGCAGGTTGGAGGGTAGGTTTTGTATTAGGAAATCCGATATTGATACATAATTTAAGAAGATTAAAAAGTTATCTAGATTATGGAATGTTTACTCCTATACAGGTTGCAAGTATTATCGCTTTAGAGGGGGATTACTCTGTAGTTGAAAAGGCTAGGGACACTTACAGCGAAAGATTGGATATTTTAGTAAATGGATTGAACAGAGCAGGTTGGCAGGTGGAAAAGCCTAGAGCAACTATGTTTCTGTGGGCAAAAATACCTGACCAATTTAAAGATTTAGGTTCAGTGGAGTTTAGTAAATTACTTTTAACGGAAGCTGAGGTTGCAGTTGCACCGGGAGTTGGTTTTGGAGAACATGGGGAAGGTTATGTTAGATTTGCCGTAGTGGAGAACAAAAAGAGGATTAGACAGGCTGTAAGGAATATAAAAAGATTTTTTAGAAAGTATTCAGGTAAGTAGATGTTAGAAGTTATCAATATAAGGAAAAGATATAAGGAAAAGGTGGCTATAGATGGAATATCAATGTATGTAAAGGAAGGGGAAATTGTCGGTTTACTAGGACCAAATGGAGCTGGAAAAACGACAACCTTTAAATGTTTACTTGGTTTTATAAAACCAGATGAAGGAAAGATAAAACTAAACGGTGAGGATATAACAGATTTACCTGTTTATGAGAGAGCAAGGAAGGGAATATCTTTTTTACCTCAAGAACCTTCTATCTTTGGTAGCCTAACTGTATGGGAAAATATAGTTATGTTTTTAGAGTTTATAAAAGATGACCCTGTAGAGATAGAAAGTAGGGCTAACACACTTTTAGAGGAATTTGGAATAAAACATTTAAAAAATCAAAAAGCTTCAACATTGTCAGGTGGTGAGAGAAGAAGACTTGAGATAGCCCGTTCCTTAATAGTTAATCCGTCTTTTTTGCTCCTTGATGAGCCATTTGCAGGTGTTGACCCTGTATCAGTCCAAGAAATAAACAATCTTATAAATGATTTGGTAAAAAGAAATATAGGAGTAATTCTCACAGACCATAATGTAAGGGAAACTTTAAAAATAACAGATAGGGCTTACATAATAGCCAAAGGAAAGGTTATAGCTGAGGGTAAACCTGAAGATATAGTGGAAAATGAATTGGTTAGAGAGGTTTTCTTAGGAAAAGACTTTACTCTCTCTTGAACGGAGTATAGGCTATGAAAGATTTAAAAAAAGTTAAATGGATAATCTTAGATGTTGATGGAGTTTTAACAGACGGTAAGATTATTTACGATAGTGAAGGTCGGGAGATAAAGGTTTTTTGCGTAAAGGATGGATATGGAATACATATGGCTAAAAAGTATGGAATTAATTTTGCAATTATATCAGGGAGAAAGTCAAAGGTCGTTGATATAAGGGCAAAAGAGTTAGGCATAGAAGAAGTTTATCAGTTATCAACAGATAAGGTAAAGGATTATCTTAAACTTAAGGAAAAATACAAATTTAATGATGACGAAGTTATATACATAGGAGATGATTTACAGGATATCCCTTTATTAAAAACTGTAGGTTTTCCAATAACAGTTCCTAACTCCCCTAAAGAAGTGAAAGAGATTGCCGTTTATATAACTAGTAGAAACGGTGGAGATGGAGCTGTAAGGGAAGTTATAGACCTCGTTTTAAAAGCAAAAGGTTTATTGAATGTTTAAGATATTGTTAAAGCGTAAATTCTTAAGTTATTGATTTAAGCCAATAATTTTATTTACTTTAATTTAACTATCAATTTAAACAAATTCCTTTATTCCAACTTATTGGAATGATTAGCTAAACTTAATTTCAGAATTGGTATTAAATAACATGAATTCGGAAAATATTCATTATAGATTTAAGCCGACAAATTTTATAGCTTTTTAACTTTAACTAGCCATCAATTTAACTGTAATCCTTCTTGATTAATCAGAACAGATTAACTGAGTTTAATTTCCAAATTGGTATTAATACATTTCCTAAAATGATAACCAACTTATTTATTCGTCCACCAATTCATCTGCTACAACTAAAATATTAGATGTTTGATTGTAATGTCCCAACGAACCACCTAAAGTTCTACCTTGTTCTCCGTATGTGTTAAACCCTATGACAGGAATATCTTCTCCTATTATGTTTTTTATAAAAAATAAATCATTTACTCCATAGTGGCATTTTAAAAGATACCTTAAAGCACAGTTAAAGATTATTATCGCACCTAGTTTTTTCGGTGAACCTGCATCTTTTATAGCATCCAATAAAGTTTTTTTGAATTTTTCTATTAAATACTCTTCATCTGTCTCCATTACAGTTAGAAATGAACCTTCAGGTATTTCTGCGTGAAATACTACTCCACCGTTTTCTATCTCATGCATCGGGCTTTTTATCATATACTCTCCGAATATATCTATTGATTTTATCCCCGTTGTGTATCTGGCAAATACTTCAGTTGATATTCTATCTGTCTTTAATAACTCTTTTAAAACATCTGCGGCAGGTTTGTTATCTAACTCATAAACAACTCTACCTTTTGCCTTAGTTACCAACGCACCTTTTTTAGTTGGATAGTAAGGATGCCCAATTGCAGTTCCCACCTTTAAGAATGTGTTAATCATAGTTAATACGACTGCATCTGTATAAACTCCATTACCTATTAGATATGTTTTTTCAAATTTAAAATCATCACCTGCTGAACCACCTATTACTGTTGTTTCTTTAGGTATATGCAAACTTAAATTCCTTAGATAGTTTTCTTCCTGTCCTGCCAGTCCGTCCAATAAAAGCATATTTATAAAAAATTTAGTCCTTAACAATTCATGTAAAGATTTCTTTATATACGCCCTTTGTAAAATATTTATTATTGTCATTCTTTTATTTTTATCTAAAGATTTAGTAGCATTAACGACAGATTGTTTAGTTGCCTTTTTTACATCTTTAGAGAGATTTTCTCCTACACCTATTCCTATATTAATGTAAGGGCTTTCTATAGCCATAATAGATATAGTGTTAACTCTACAGTCAGTTTTATTCGATATTTCTCCTGCAGTAGAAGCTCCTACTATTTCTGTATTTTTGTCAACATAACTTTTTATTTTTGAATAAACACTGTAAGGGTCAAATTTGGATGAAAAGAAGGTTATTAATATATTTGGATTTTTTATATCCTTTAATGCGTCTTTTATCGCATCATCAATATTATCACTATGTCCAACTGAAGCTTTTAATTTCTTCAAATTTTTCTCCACTTATTAGTGGTATATCTCAAAATTTATTACCAACATAATGAAAATACAATAAAATTTAATCCATTTGCTTTACTTTTATAGTCAGTTTTATAATTGGATTGAATTAAATGAAATAAGGAGGTTTAAGGATTGAAAAGATTTGTTTATTCATTTTTTTTGATTTTGCTTATTTTAAACATAACCTTTGCTGAAACTTTGTTAGAGAAATTAGATAGGGAAAAAATTAACCTTATAAACAAGGTTTTACCGGGTGTTGTAACAATTAATGTTGTTAAAAAGATACCTTCAAATCCATTTTTCCCTTTTCCACTTCCACCTGAATTTGCACCACCTAAAAGCTATGGAGAAACTAGAGCTGTAGGTTCAGGATTTATAGTTAGTATAGATTACAAAAAGAGAAGAATTTATATTTTGACAAATAATCATGTTGTTGAAGGTTCTGAAAAGCTAGTTGTATGGTTTCAAAACAATCAAAAGGTTAAAGGTTATGTCGTAGGAAGGGATAAAAAAAGCGATATAGCCGTGGTGGCTGTTCCATTTAGAAATGGAATTGAGAAGTTTGCACAGAAACATATTTTACCTTTGGCTAATTCAGATAATATAAAAATTGGACAGACTGTTTTTGCTATAGGTAGTCCTTTAGGCTTAAAGGGAACAGTAACTATGGGAATAGTTTCTGCTTTAAATAGACATATGGATATAAACTCTGCCGTTTCTTTTATACAAACAGATGCACCTATAAATCCGGGTAATTCTGGAGGTCCATTAGTTAATGTTAAAGGGCAAGTTATAGGTATAAACACTGCTATACTTGCAGGAGCTCAAGGTTTAGGATTTGCCATTCCTATAAACGATGCTAAATGGGTAATGGGTGAGATACTAAACTACGGACATGTTAGAAGAAGCTATATAGGTGTTTTACTCCAACCTTTAACTCCTGAATTGGCAAAGTATTTTAAAGTTAAAAATGGTGTAATAATTGCTAAAGTTTTTCCTAACAGTCCTGCACAAAAGTATGGTTTAAAAACAGGTGATATTATCGTTGCAGTTAACAATAAACCTGTAAAAAGTATAGACGACGCTGTTAAGTATATAACTAGAAATCCACCGGGTACAGAGTTAACCCTTAAAATATATAGAGATGGTAAATACTTAAATGTGAGAATAAAAACAGGTGGAAATGAAACAGTTATATCAAGTTCTTCAAGTATAAAAGATTATGAGGAAAAGTATGGTTTAAAGGTTATACCTGCTACAGAGGATATTTTAAGAAAGTATAACCTTCCTAATGTTCCTTACGGTGTAGTTGTTTGGGCTATAAAGAGAAACTCTCCTGCTGAAGATGCAGGTTTAGCGGAAGGAGATATTATAATTGCAGTTAATAAACATCCTGTAAAATCTCCTAGCCAGTTCTGGAACTATATAAAACAGGCGGAGAGAAACAATCAATCTGAAGTATTATTAACTGTTAGAAGGGGAGATATAAATATATTCACAGTTATGAGAATATTTAAATAATTTTTCCCTTAAC
>CAZEUK010000032.1:0-8897 GCA_964514535.1 uncultured Aquificales bacterium | reverse complement strand
ACTTCCTTTTCTACTTATATATCCAATTAAAAAGCCTATTAAAACTGCAAAAACTAAAGCTGTTATAGTTGGTGTTATTCCTAAAAATACTCCTAAAGCTAGTCCTCCAAATGTTGCGTGTGATATACCTACATTAATGAAAGACCAGTTTTTAAGATATACAAATAGAGAAAGTATAGACAGTAAAGAAGCTAAAATTATCCCACCTATTAAGCTTCTGATTATAAAATCATCTAAAGCATTATCTATTACTATTAAAATATTATCTATCATTTACTCAATTAATCCTAAATTTAAAGTTGGAGATATTTTTCAAGTATTATATATCAATTAAGGTAGAGATAAATAAAAATTAATTTTAAATTAACTTTTTTAGATAATTAAATCTGTATTGTAGATATTAAATATTTTTCCTATACACTTTTTCACCTAATTTGATGAGTATAGCTTAAATTACAATTTAAAAAGTTAATAGAACTAAAGTTAAAATTAGCTTTTGTGTTAAAAGTTAGATATATTTAATATCTACTAAAACCTGTTTAAAACCGTTTAGGAGTGTTAAGTTGAGCTATTACGAGCCATTTTCCCGTAAATACAGACCTAAAAATTTTGATGAGATAATAGGACAGGAAAGTGTAGTAAGAACTTTAAGGAATGCCATCAAACTTAACAGAATAGCTAGTGCGTATATATTTGCAGGTTCAAGGGGATTAGGTAAGACAACTATATCAAGAATATTAACAAAATGTCTAAACTGTGAAACAGGTATAACGGATAAACCTTGTGGAAAATGTGAGAACTGTATAGAAATAGATAAAGGCTCTTTCCCAGATATGTATGAAATAGACGCGGCATCAAACAGAGGAATAGATGATATTAGAAATATTAAGGAAAACGTTGGGTATGCACCTATAAAAGGAAGATATAAAGTATATATTATAGATGAAGCCCATATGTTAACTAGAGAAGCCTTTAACGCTCTACTAAAAACATTAGAAGAACCACCACCACACAATATATTTATTTTGGCAACCACAGAATTACATAAAATCCCAGATACAATAAGGTCTAGATGTCAAACATTCATTTTTAAATCTCCGAATAAATCTGAGATTGTTAAGTATTTAAAAAGAATTTGTGAGAATGAAGGAATTGAGTATGAAGAGAAGGCTTTAGAGATTTTAGCTGAAGCTAGCGAAGGTGGGATGAGGGACAGTGCAAGTCTGTTAGACCAAGCTACAGTTTTTGGAGAAGGGAAAATAACAGTTAAATCAGTTGAGGAAATGTTAGGTCTTATTCCTGTTTCTATAATAGATAAATTTTTTAATTATCTTAAGAAGAAAGATATAAAAAATCTTATAACAGTGATTAACTCTGTAGAAAAGTCAGGGTACGATTTAAATATATTTTGGAAGCAGATTATAGAAGAATTACATAATCTTTTAATTAATTTAACTTTAGGAAGGGATAATAAATATTTTACTAATGAAGATATTAAAGAACTTATTTATATCCAAACTGTCTTTAATAAAGCATTAATTGAGGCTAAAAATTTTCCAAATCCTAAACATATATACCAATTGGCAGTTTTAAAATTAAATTATTTACATAATATAGTCTCTATAAAAGAACTTTTAGAGAAAGGTATTAATATTACGACTGGAAGCCAAGAAAAAGAATTAAAAGAGATTAAATCCAATGAAGAGGTAAAGAAAAAATCTTTAGATTATATACTTAAGGAAGTTAAAGCTAAATTAGGTGGTGTGGTTCACTCCATACTGAAAGGTGCAAAGATAGAAGAGAGGGAAGATAGTTTTATTATTTTTATTAATAAATCACTTGTGAAAACTATTGATACTAAAGATATTAAAGAATTAAGTAATATATTTGGAAAACCTGTTAAGCTTGAACCTTTAGAAGAAAAGGTTGAGAAAAAGGAAAATAAAAAAGATGAAAGTGTAGAAAAAGTTTTAGAGCTTTTTAAAGGAAAAATTATTTCTTATAAAAGGAAAAATAATTAAAAAAAATATTTAATGTTTATGCTTTTTATCTTCGTAGTATAGCTTTTCAAATTCTTCTAATAACTTTTTCATCTCTTTAGTTATTTTAGTATCTACACTTTGTTTAGATTTCATAGCTAAAAAGTTTAATCTGTTAATTAATTCTAATTTTTTTAAGTAATGTTTGTAAGCTTTAGCATTTTTAGGGTCAACAGGTTTTACTCTCTGTGTGAAAAAGTATTGCCATAGAATATTTTGTATTTTTTCAGCGTGTTTTTCCTTATTATCAATCCATCTTACAATCTGATTTAACGACAATGGGTCTTTATTTTTAGATAATTCTTGAATGGCTACCATAGATTTTTCTATAGTTTCAATATACTCTTCAATTAGATGAAATCTTAAGTCATCGTGATAAATACCACAAGGTATTTGACAGTGTGCAAAAGATTGAGAATAGCCTAGGATTAGAATGGATGCTAATACCCCTAATATTTTTTTCTTCATTATTCATAACCCTCCAACATTTTTTTTATTCAATTTTAACTAAAATTTTAGAAGATTATTTATGAGGAAGATTTTGTATTATTAAACTGGCAAATCCAATAAGTTATAGTTATATTATTACATTCCTAAAAATCTAAAAAGAGGTAAAAAGTGAAGCTAAATATAGGTATAGTTGGTCTTCCAAATGTTGGTAAATCTACAATTTTTAACGCCTTAACTGAAACAGGAAAGGCAGATGTTGCTAACTATCCATTTTGTACTATAGAACCAAATGTCGGTGTGGTTAGTGTTCCTGATGAAAGATTATTAAAGCTTGCTGAGATTGAGAAATCTAAAAAGATAATTCCTGCAACTATTGAGTTTGTTGACATAGCAGGTTTAGTTAAAGGGGCAAGTAAAGGGGAAGGTTTAGGAAATCAGTTTTTAGCAAATATAAGAAATGTATCTGCAATAGCTCATGTAGTTAGATGTTTTGAAGACAGTGATGTTGTTCATGTTGAAGGTTCGGTAAATCCTGTAAGAGATGCTGAGATTATAGAAACAGAGTTAATACTGGCAGATTTACAGACAGTAGAGAAAAGATTAGAAAAGGTTAGTAAACCTGCCAAATCTGGTGATAAAAAGGCAAAATTTGAAGTTAAAGTTTTAGAGAAGGCTAAAGAGATTTTAGAAAATTTAGAGCCTTTAAGGACAAATTTAGATAAATTTACAGAGGAAGAAATTGATTATATGAAAAAAACGATATTTCCTTTAACTATAAAACCGTTAATGTATATTGCAAATATAAACGAGGAAGATTTACCTGAAGGGGAAAACAATCCTTATGTTAAAGCTATTAAGGAAAAGGCATTAAAAGAGGGAGCTCCTGTTGTTGTTTTATCCGGTAAAGTTGAGCAGGAATTAATAGAGCTTCCGCCTGAGGAAAGAAAAGAGTTTTTAGAGGCATTAGGTCTAAAGGAAGCCGGTTTAAATAAGATGATTAGAACAGGTTATAAACTGTTAGATTTAATTACATTCTTTACAGCAGGAGAAAAGGAAGCTAGGGCTTGGACTATAAAAAAGGGAACGAAAGCTCCACAGGCGGCAGGTGAGATACATTCTGATTTTGAAAGGGGGTTTATATCTGCAGAGGTTATCAATTATGAAGATTTAATTAAAGTAGGTTCTATCCAAAAGGCAAAGGAACTAGGTTTAATAAGACTGGAAGGTAAAGATTATGAAGTAAAAGACGGAGATGTAATGCACTTTAGATTTAATGTATAAAACATATATTAATAGATGTAATAATAACTTTGAGGTTGTTGAGATGATTTTTAAGGATAGGGAGGAGGCAGGAAGACTTTTAGCTAATGAAATAATAAAAAAATATGACCATAATTTGCAAAATCCTTTAGTTGTAGCTATTCCAAGGGGCGGTGTTGTTGTTGCAAAACCTATAGCGGATAGTTTAAATGCTCCGTTAACTGTTATTTTGGTAAAGAAAATAGGAGCTCCTTTTAATGAAGAGTATGCTATAGGGGCAATTACTGAAGATGGAGAAATTTTAATAAGCCCCAATATATCTGAAGATATAGCTTTAAAACTTGGAATAACAGATGATTATATATACTCTAAGTCTAAAGAAATATTAGAAATATTAAAGGAAAGAAAAAAGTTATACAAAAACTCAATCAAAGATTTTGATGTAAAGGATAGGGATATTATATTAGTTGATGATGGTATAGCTACAGGTCTAACTACTGAAACGGCTATCCTATCTATAAGAAATCTATTTCCAAATAGAATTATTTTAGCTGTCCCTGTAATGCCATATGAAAAAGTTGACCAATTTAAAGAGTTGGTAGATGACTTAATAGTATTACATACTCCTGTAAACTTCTCGGCGGTAGGTCAGTTTTATGCAGATTTTTCACAGGTAAGCGATGAAGATGTTATGAACATTTTAAATGAATATGCTACTTAAAGTCTTATTACCTCGTGGTTTCCCTCGTCTTCCTCTATAGATTTTTCACAATGTTGATACTCTATCTTATCTAAAAGCTTACAGATTAACTTACATATTTTTCTATGTTTATACTTACCGCAACGTGAGGAAATTGTTTCATCAGGGTCGCCACCTAACAATGTGTTAAAAAATTGGTCAATGGATACAAATATATTTTTAATATATCTTTTCACCATTTTGACCTTTTCAATTTAAAAAATTTTTAAAAATATAACGGCTGCAGGAGGAAATTTTCGTGAAATTTTAGTTAAATAACATGAATTGGTTGTTAGCAACATAGGTTTAGGCTAATATAATTTTATAACTTTTTAAATTTTAACTAACTATTTATTTAATTAAAATCTCTATTTTTGTATATTAGAACAAATTAACTAAGTTTAATTTCTGAATTGACACTAAATTAGTTAAATCTAAACCTTGAAAATTGGACTATTTAATCAATAATTGAAGAATTCCTAAACTTAGATTAAAACTGTGAATTATAGCTAATTTTTACAGAATAACTATTTTATAAACTCTTTTACAGAGTAAAAGGCTGACTTTGGATATTTACAGACTGGACATCTCCAGTTATCAGGAAGATATTCAAAAGGTGTATTAGGCTTTATAAAAAATCTGTTATCTCCCTTTTCAGGATTGTAAACATAACCGCATATTTTACATTTCATTTTTTTTAAACATCTATCCATTTTTTCCACCTGAAGAAATAAAAGGAAAAGGAAAAATTAAAAGCCTTTTTCCGCTATGTATAAAACTAAATCTTTTAATCTATTAGAGTATCCCCATTCGTTATCATACCAAGCGACAATATGTGCTAAATTTCCACCTATAACTTTTGTTGATAAAGCATCAAATATTGATGAGTGTGGATTTCCTACAATATCCTGAGATACGATAGGGTCTTCTGTGTACTCTAATATACCTTTTAAGCTTCCTTCAGATGCTTCCTTCATTTTTTTGTTTATCTCTTCTGCAGTTGTTTCTTTATTTAATACAACTGTTAAATCAACTAATGAACCGTCCGCAACTGGAACTCTTCTAGCTGAACCGTCTAACTTTCCTTTCATTTCAGGTAAAACTTCACCTACAGCCTTAGCCGCTCCCGTTGTGGTTGGTATTATATTAACAGCAGCAGCCCTAGCCCTTCTTAAATCTTTATGTGGTAAATCTAAAATTCTTTGGTCATTTGTGTAAGCGTGTACTGTTATCATATAACCCTTTTCTATACCAAACTCTTCATTCAGTACCTTTACTACAGGTGCTAAACAGTTTGTTGTACAAGATGCATTAGATATTATGTTATGCTCCTTAGGATTGTATTTATCTTCATTAACTCCTAAAACAACCGTAATATCAGGATTTTTTCCCGGTGCAGAGATTATAACCTTTTTAGCTCCCGCCTTTAGATGTTTTCCTGCATTTTCCCTATCTCTAAATATACCTGTAGCTTCTATAACAATATCAACATCTAAATCTTTCCAAGGTAATTCTTCAGGATTTTTTATTGATGTAATCTGTATTTCCTTACCGTCAACTTCTATAGAGTTTTCCTTAGCTTTAACTGTACCGTCAAATCTGCCATGAACACTGTCATACTTTAATAGATGTGCTAACGTGTAAGCATCAGTTAAATCGTTAATACCTACAATCTCTATATCCTCATTTCCATAACAAGCTCTAAAAAAATTTCTCCCAATCCTTCCGAAACCGTTTATAGCTACCTTTACAGCCATAAAATACTCCTTTTTTCATTTTTAAATTTTGTTAATAATTATAACAATACTGAAACTCCTCTCAAATAACTAAGCGAAAAAATCTATCTATGCCTGCGTCTATGTCTAATATTCTTCTTAACTTCCTTTTTTATAAAAACTCTAACCTTATTTGGATTGACAGATACAATATTTATATCAGCGTTATCTGAAAGATTAACAATCTTAACAGGTAAAATGTTAACTCCTTCCTTCACATTAGAACAATCTACAAAAACATCTAAATTTATATACTCTACAGAACTTATATATATTCTTTTACCTTCAAGGGTTATCTTTACGAAGTTAGGCTCTATACCTTCTAAAATATACCCTTTAGGTATGTTTCTGGCTTCTACACTCCTAATTGTTTCTATTTGAACAACCTCTTTGGCGGATATATTTAACCAAAGGAGAAATGATACAAATAAAGATAAAATTTTTAATTTAAAGTTATGGACGAAAATCCTATTAAAAAAATTTTTTAAACTTTCCTTACCTATGATTTCCATTTGTTTACCTTGTTTAAGATAGATGATTTATCTTTAATTTTTTTAGTTAATTCTTTTCCTAAAATCTCTCTGTTAACTCCAATTCGTAATTTTTTTGTTAACTCTTTTCTAAATTTATCTTTCTCTACTCCTAAAAACTCCATTAATAACTTTTTAACAGTTATATTGTCTAAATCTGAGTATAGAACACCATCAAAAGCTATTGATATACTCCCCCTTTCCTCAGATACAATTAATGCCACTGCATCTGTCTCCTCAGCAATTCCTAATCCTGCCCTGTGTCTAGTTCCTAAGTGGGATGGTATATCAGTATTAATTGTAAGTGGAAGAACACATTTGGCATATGCAATTCTATTATTTTTTACTATGACAGCCCCATCGTGAAGTGGGGTATTTGGTTCAAATATATTTATTATTAACTCAAGAGATACTAAAGCGTCTAACTCAACACAACTTCCCTCTAAAAAATGTTCTAGCTTTGTAAATCTTTCAAAAACTATTAAAGCCCCTATTTTTTTCTCAGCTAAAAACACAGATGCCCTTACTATCTCATCTATTACCTTTTTACTATTTTTATAACTTTGATTGAAATAAAAGCCTCTCTCACCTAAAAAGCCTTTTTCTCCGAGTTTTGCTAAAGCGTTTCTTATTTCAGGTTGGAACAAAACAATAAGGAAGAATATACCTACAGTCCAAAGGTTATCAAAAATCCATACAACAGTTTTTAGTTTTAAAAGTTTTGCAAAGTACCATAAAGATAGAATAATACCTATGCCTGTGAGTATCTGCCATCCTCTAGTCCCTATTAAAAACTTAAGTAAGTAGTAGATAATAGTAGCAACGATTAGAATATCTAAAATATCATTCCAAGATATTGAACTTATAAGCTCAAAGAAATAAAACTTTATATCAAACAACTTTGTAGCCTCTTACAGTATCTAATAATGTTAAAAACTCTTTCGTTTCCTTAACATCGTGAACTCTCAGTATATGTGCTCCATTTAACACTGCGTAAGCCGACACTCCCAAACTACCAAAAAGTCTTTCCTTTGGAGTGTATTCTTTATCCTTTAAAAAGTTATTAAGTATGCTACCTATAAAAGATTTTCTAGATACTCCAATTAAAATTGGATAACCTAAAACTTTAAACTCCCTTAATCTTTTTATTATCTCAACATTATGCTCAACATTCTTTCCAAAACCTATTCCCGGGTCAATTATAAACCTATCTGCCCTAACTCCTTTTTCCAAAGCATAATTAATTCTTCTTTCAAAGTAATCTATTATCTCAGCTACAACATCACTGTAGTAAACCTTTTTTTGCATATCTTTTGGCTTACCTTTTATATGGTTAATAACTATAGGGCAGTCAAATTCCTTAATAACATCAACCATACTCTTATCAAAACCTAAACCGCTTATATCGTTAACTATATCAGCCCCACTTTCTAAAGCCTTTCTAGCAACATTTGATTTATATGTATCTATGGATATTAAAAATTTATCCCCTAACTGTTTCCTAACTTCTTTTATTACAGGTATTACTCTCTTCAGCTCCTCTTCTTCAGGAACAGGTTCAGCTCCCGGTCTAGTGCTTTCTCCCCCTATATCTATTATGTCAGCTCCTTCTTCCAATAACTTTTCAACCCTATCAACTGCGTCTTTTAAAGAAAAATATTCACCACCATCAGAAAAAGAGTTGGGAGTAATATTAACAATTCCCATTATAGCCGTTTTTACACCTAAATCTATAAACTTACCTTTATAATTGATTTTAAAATGTCTTTTTTTAATATTAATCCATTGTTTCGTTAAATCTAATGCTTCCTTTCCCTTCCCTTCCTTTTTTAACTCCTCAACTAGATTTTTAAATTCATCTTCGTTATAAACAATTTTTGGTGTTGTAAATATATCTCCAAAATGTATCTCATAAATCTCACTTTCCTTAGGAACAATATAAGGTTTTATATACATTTAGAAAAAATCCCCTCTCTTAGATTTCTAATTTAAAATTTTAATATAAAATTGTGAGGATAGCTTAGATATTCAGAGATTTAGATTAATTGATGTGACCTCCTCCCCTAACTAAAGTTAGGGGCTTCCTGCTTCAACGAGGCATAGC
>CAZEUK010000031.1:0-9128 GCA_964514535.1 uncultured Aquificales bacterium | reverse complement strand
ATTTAATTAAAATTCTTTTATTTTAGCCTATTAAAATATATTGGCTAAATTTAACTTCTAAATTGCTACTATTAGAATTAATCAAATTTAAATATATTTAAAATTTGTTCAGCTGTTTAAATTAATGCTTCCCTTCCTGTTAATTCATATCTCAGTCCTAAAATATCTTCAATTAAATCCATATCTTTTTTTGTTATTCTAACCTCTTTATCTGCCCTAGTTAGAAGAAATGGATAGTTTCCCACTGAATAGTAAGATAGCATATCCATTATATCTTCAGGAGAGTAATCTGTTGTAAACTCTGGGTTTTCGTAAAGCTCAACTAGAATAATATCCCTTCCGTCTTTAAGTTTACAGTAAAAGTAATCAATTATTACATCCCTTAGCTCTATCTCTATATTTTTTTCTATAGCTTCAAATTTTTCTGCAAACTCCCATTTTTTCCCTTCCAAATTAACCTGCATTTTTATTGAATAACCGGAAGTTTGGGTAAATGATGAGAATATTTTTATATCAGGTATTGAACTGTTAAATATTTCAGTTAAAGTTGATGTTTTAGCAACACCAATAACCAAAGGATTCCAATCTAACCCTTTTAATAACTTATGCAGTAATAATAAATACTCAAAATAGGCTATTTTGGATATTACAGCTTCAAAAATATCTTTTCTATCACCTTTCAGCCTACCAAAAGTTGATATTAGTTTATCCTTTATTTCGTTATGAAAATCTTTGTTAAAACTTAAAGGTTCTCTGTTGCTTAGATTTTCCTTTAAAACATCAATATAAGATATAGCTATGTCAAAAAGTTTACCTTCAAATTCTTCAGATATGAACCAATTAGTTTTAGGAAGTATTGATATATATCTACTACTTAACGTACCGTCTAAAATTAAAAGTTTAGGTTTTTCCCTCTCTGCTAGATTTAATAAAGCCTTTAATTCAACTAAAAACATTAAATTTCTAAAGTATGTATCTACAAAATTAGTGTTTTTTATAACTGAAAGGTTAATATCTCCTACGAACTCATCTATAAATCTACCTTCCCCGTTCCTTTCCTCAATATACATATTTGAGAAACCTGCAACTGCGTATAGATAAAAACCTAGATAATATTTCTTATTAAAAGAACCGTCTTCCGCAGCTGCAGGAACATACCTAGAAGATGGCTTATACTCTACCCATTTCTTTAGTACTTCTTTATAGTCTATACTCTTATCTATCTTTTCCTTTATTTTTTGAACTTCACTTTTTAAACTTTGTGCCTTTGATAAAAGCTCTATTCTCATAGTGATTTAAAAAATATAAAAAAAAGCTAAGATTAATTTCCCCTTTTAGCAAAGTTATTTATTTGTTCATCTATGAATAAAACTATTAAAGGTATCTGTTTTTTTATATCTTCTCCTGAAATATTTTCTTCCTCTAAACTATCTATAACCCTCTTTGATAACTGTAACAATGATATATAGTAATCTTTCTCTGAAATTTCTCCATTTTTTCTTTTGAGTTTTAATTCATTGAATAGTCTTCTTAGTTCTTGGCTTGTGTCCATTTTTTCTCTCCTTTTTTGTTTTTTATTGTTCTATATAAATTAAATATGACAACTTCTATTTTATTATATAAAAAAATCGTGAAAAAAGTGTTATAAAAAACATTGATATTAATTTTATAAGATTTTTACCTAAGATAAAAATTTAAAATATAAAAAAGATTAAAAATTTAAAACTATTAAATTATTTAAAAATTTTTTAACCACCTCGCTTTGCTAATTTATCTATCTGTTCATCAACAAATACAAATATAAGCGGTATCTGTTTCCTTATATCATTAGCTTTTATATCTTCATCATTTAAGCAGGCAATTATCCTCTTGGACAGTTCTAGTAATGAAAGGTAATATTCACTTTCAGATATTTCTCTATTTTTCCTTTTTAATTTTAATTCATTGAATGTTTCCCTTAAATCCTTGCTACTTTCCATAGCTAATCTCCTTTTTTATATACTAATCCTAGTTTTAAATTTAAAGGTTATGTGTAAAAAATCTGTGATATTTCTATAAAAAATTTATATGACTTATTCGTAAGAGTTTAAGGAATTTAGAAGCTCTGTTAATATTAAATATAAATCTCAAATTGGATTATGAAAGATGAAAAAAGTTTTAACGATAGCAGGTTCTGATACTAGTGGTGGGGCTGGTATTCAAGCAGACTTAAAAACATTTGAAAATTTAGGAGTATGGGGGTTATCAGTTATAACATCCTTAACATCACAGAATACCCAAGGAGTTATAGATAGTATTCCAATACATTCTGACTTTGTTTATAAACAAATAGAAAGTGTAGTATTAGATATTAATATAGATGCTGTAAAGATAGGAATGTTATTTTCTAAGGATAACGTTAAGGTAGTTTCTAAAGCTATAGAAGAGTTTAAACTTAAAAATGTTGTAGTTGATACGGTTTTTATCTCTAAAAATGGTAAACCTCTATTGGAAAAGGAAGGTATAAATATTATGAAAGATTATTTATTCCCTTTATCTTCAATAATTACTCCTAATATACTGGAAGCTGAAATACTGACAGATAAAAGAATAAAATCTATAAACGATATGAAAGAAGCCTGTATAAAATTAACTGAATACGGTGTAAAAACAGTCCTTCTTAAAGGTGGCCATCTTGAAAATTCAGATTTTGCTATAGATATACTTTTATTTAACAACCAGTTTTACGAGTTTAAATATACCTATATAAAAGGAATACATCCTAAAGGGACTGGGTGTACCCTCTCTTCTGCAATAGCATCATTTTTAGCTAAAGGATACGATATGAAAAAGTCTGTAAATTTAGCAAAACTATATATATCAGGTGCTATAGAAACCGCTAAAAGTATTGGAAAAGGTTATCCTGTTTTAAATTTCAAATTTCCTAAGGATTATCATAAATAATGTAAGTTTTTGAATTGTTAAGGTATAGAATTAAACCAATATAATCCTTTGATTTAATCTGACTATCATTTCCTTTAAAATCATTTATTTTAGCCTATTAGAACAAAATATCTAGATTTAATTCTCAAGTTGACATTAAATAACACAAATTTGACCAATTCTAAAATCTGTTATTATCAAAATTATTTTAACTGTTTAACTCCCTAATAAACGTTTAACATAGCTAATCAAAAAAATTAGATTATATTTAAAGATAAAAAAAAGCAGGGGGGTAGTTATGAGTATATTTACAATTGTACTGGTCATTTTTATCGTCATAACGATTTTAAAAGGTGTAAAAATAGTTCCACAACAGGAGGCTTGGATTGTTGAAAGATTAGGGAAGTATAATAGAACGTTAAATGCAGGTTTAAATTTTATTATTCCATACATAGACAAGGTAAAAGCTAAGTTATCTTTAAGGGAACAGGTTTTAGATATAGAAAAGCAAGAAGTTATAACAAAAGACAACGTGTTAGTTAAAATAGATGCTGTAGCTTACTATCAGATAACAGACCCTAAAAAAGCCTATTACAATATACAAAATCTTAAGTATGCAATTATACAAACTATTCAGACAACACTTAGGGATATTGTAGGTGGTATGGATTTAGATGAGATATTACAGTCTAGGGATAAAATTAACGCTCAAATAAAGGATGTTCTACAAGGAGTTGCAGACGATTGGGGAGTTTTAATAAAGAGAACGGAAGTTAAAGAAATAGAACCACCACAGAATATTGTTGAGGCTATGAGTAAACTTATAGAAGCTGACAGGTCTAAAAAGGCTATGATTACTGAAGCTGAAGGTAAAAAACAAGCTCAAGTTTTAGAAGCTGAAGGTTATAAATTGGCTAAAATGCAGGAAGCTGAAGCTATAGAGAGAATAGGAAAGGCTCAGGCTAACGCTATAAAATCAATTATGGAAGTTTTAGGGGAAGGTAAGTTAGCATCACAATATCTAATCGGTGATAAGTTGGCTACAAACTTTGAAAAGGTTGCAAATAGTAAAAACAGTAAGATTGTTATACTACCTTCGTCTGTGGAAAGTCTGTTAAACGCAATAAAGGACAAGGTTTAAAAGATAGATTTGTAAAATTTTGATATTATTTTTTATTCAAATCAAAGAATATAAGAAACGGAAGGTTGTATGGAAGGATTAGTATCTAATCTACAGTATGTTGTTTTAATGATACCTGCTTTATTTATTGCGATGATTGTCCACGAATTGGGACACGGATATACTGCATATAAACTAGGAGATGATACTCCCAAAGTTGCAGGAAGATTAACCTTAAATCCTTTACCACATCTTGATATATTCGGAAGTATTATATTCCCTGCAATACTAATACTTGTAAAAGCTCCATTTATATTTGGTTGGGCAAAACCTATACCTATAAATCCTTTAAATTTTAAAAAGTTAGATTACAGAAAGGGAATGGCTTTAACTGCCTTAATGGGTCCTTTGTCAAATCTTATAACTGCTTTAATATTTGCATTAGTATTTCATCTATTATCTAAACTTGCTCCTTTTTTCCCTCAAGATATAATTAAATCAATAATATTTCCTTTAATATTATTTTCCAAATTAACTGTAAGTATAAACGTAATAATAGCTATCTTTAACCTTTTACCTATTCCATCATTTGACGGTTGGAGAGTAATACTGAGCTTTTTACCTAGAGATTTAGAAATGAAACTTGAAGGTTTAGAACCTTACGGAGTTTTAATAGTTTTAGTTTTATTTTTCGTTGGAATAATTCAATTTTTGATAATTCCGCCATATATATTTATTATGAAAATCCTAGGTTTATCCTTGTTAGGATTTTAACTTTTTGTTGCATTTAATAAAAATATTAATAAATTATAATGGCTATACTCTAAGTTAAGGTGCATTGTAGAAGAATGATGAATGATTAACTTTAAAAACTTAGGAAAATTGATAAAAGATGAATACTTAAAGGCTAGGTTAGAAATAACATTTCTAATATCAGGTATATCTTTTTTTATACTGTCTGTCTTTGGATTTACAATATACTATTTTTTTAAAGAAGATATACTATTAACTTCTTTGAACGAAGTAAAAGACATAATATTAGATATTTCTAAGAATATAGAACAAACACAGGGAATAGATGTATTAATATACTCTCCTTTTATATTGCCTGAAGGAACATATCTTTGTATTTACGATAGCAGAGATAAGGTTGTACTAAAGAAAAATATTGAAAACTGTAATATAAAAAAACATTTTACAAGTTTAAAAATTGTTGACGACTCTAAGATTGTTTACGGAACAAGAACTGTTACATCAAGCGATGAGTATAAGATATATGTAGGAAAGGATGTTGAAAGTGATTACGGAGAGTTATCAAAGCTTCGGCATATAATCATTTATGCGGTTCTAGGAACTTTAGGTTTTATAATTATTATATCCTTTTTCTTGTCCAAAAAGATAGTAGCTCCTTTAAAGGAAGCTATGGATAAACAGGAAAGATTTATACAGAACATATCACACGATTTAAGAACTCCCTTAACCGTTATATCTAACCATATAATACTTTTAAAGTATAAAGCTCCCAAGGAAGTGCATGAACATATAAACCAAATACAAAAAACTTTAAAGTATATAAAGAATATAATCTCAGATTTAACTTTAATGGCTCAACTAAAATCTCAACAGTTTGAAAAAACGGAAGTGTCTATCAACGATGTTATAAAAGACCAGTTAGATATTTTAGCAACAAAGTTAGAGGAAAAAGAAATATTTGTTGAGCTTGATGAAAGGGCAGAACTAAAGGTGTATGCAAACTACAGACATATAGAGATGTTAGTAGCAAATCTTTTAAGTAATGCCGTTAAATATAACAAAAAAGAAGGAGAGATTTATATAGTTATAGACAAAGATTATTTCTCTATTAAAAACACAGGAACACCTATAAAAAATCCAGAAAAGATTTTTGAGAGATTTTACAGGGAAGATGAGGCAAGGTCAACCTCAAAAGGTTCAGGTATAGGTTTATCAATAGTTAAAGAGATAGCAGATATTTATGGTTTCAAAATAAAAGTCAATGTAAAAGGTGGATACAACGAGTTTATAGTTTATATAGGAAATAAAGCTAAGATTAATTGAAAATTCAATCTTTTGATATAATTGTTAGTCAATAATTTTTAGATTAAATTACAGGCTGTATTCCAGAGATATGAAAATGAAGCAAGTACTTTTATCACATGGTGGTGGTGGAGAAGAAACTCAAAAACTTATAAAAGATTTATTTTTTAAATATTTCTCAAATCCAATTTTAGAAAAAATGGAAGATGCGGCAGTTTTCAAAGTAAATTCAAAACTTGCATTTACAACGGACAGCTTTACTGTTTCTCCTATATTTTTTAAAGGTGGAAATATTGGTAAATTAGCAGTAGCCGGAACTGTAAACGACCTTTCCGTAATGGGAGCAAAACCTCTTTATATGAGTTGTTCTTTTATAATAGAAGAAGGTTTAGCATTTGAGGATTTAGAAAAAATAGTTTCTTCAATGGCTGAAGAAATGAACAAAACAGGAGTTCAAGTGATTACAGGAGACACTAAAGTTGTTCCTAAAGGTTCTGCGGATAAAGTATTTATTAATACTACTGGTATAGGTGAAGTAATTTATGAGGGTATTTCGTCGCATAATATAGAGGAGGGGGACATTATAATTGTTTCAGGGACAATAGGGGATCATGGAGCATGTATTATGGCACAAAGGGAAGGAATAGAGATTGATGGTAATTTAATTTCGGATTGTGCTTCTCTATGGTCTCTTGTGGAAAATCTTATAAATGCAGGAATTACAATTAAGGCAATGAGAGATCCTACAAGAGGTGGGCTATCAGCAGTTTTAAACGAATGGGCTGAACAGTCCAATATAGGAATAGAAATAGAGGAAAGTAAAATTCCTGTAAAGGAGGAAGTTCAAGGTTTTTGCGAATTACTTGGATTAGAACCTTATGTACTTGCAAATGAAGGAAAGTTGATACTAGCTGTTCCGAAAGGCGAAGAAGAAAAGGCAATCCAAGTTATGAGAAACAATAAACTTGGGAAAGACGCCCAAATAATAGGAAAAGCTATATCAGACCATAAAGGAAAAGTAATCATTAAATCTCCCTACGGTTCAAAAAGAATAATGGAACATCCATCAGGGGAGTTACTGCCGAGAATATGTTGAATTAATGTTGGTTTTGAACAAAAAATTATTATTTTCAAACTTTTCACAAAGGTACAGTATAAATGCATGAGTTTTCTATTGTACAAAGTTTATTAGGATTAATAGAAGAAAATGCAAAACAGAATAATGCTAAGTCTGTTTCAAAAGTTATAGTAAAAATTGGGAAAATGTCAGGTGTAGAGCCACATTTATTAAAAATTGCTTTTGATACTTTTAAAGAAAAAACAATTTGTGAAAATGCAGAACTTGAGATGATTATACAGGATGTTATAGCTAAATGTGAAAACTGTGGAGAGGAGTTTACGGTTGAAGATTATAAATTCGTATGTCCAAAGTGTGAAGGATTTGATTTAAAGATATTAGACGGTGAAGATATGTATCTGATGAGTATAGAAATAGATGTTTGAAAATTAAAATTTTTGTGTTAATTTAATTCGTGTAAAATTTTGCGTAAAAGAGGGTGTAAAGATGGCTCATGTAAGACTTAATATTTCCTTAGATGAAGAAATCGCAAAGGAGCTTGAAGATATAGCAAAAGAATTAGGGGAAAAGAAAAGTCATATCATAAGAGATGCACTTATGTATTATTTTGATTATCTTGATGTAAAAATTGCAGAAAAAAGGTTAAAAGCCATTGAGGAAGGAAAAAGTAAGTTAATTCCTGCTGAGGAAGTTTTTAAAGAAGCTGGTCTGGAGTAGGTGTATGTATAAACTTGTTTTTGAAGATGAAGCTAGAAGCGATTTTTTAAGCTTACCTAAACCTGTTCAAAAAGTGATTAGAGAAAAATTAAAAATCCTTGCCCAAAATCCTTCATTATTGAAAAACAACATAAAAACACTGAAAGGAAAGTATAAAGGTTTAAAAAGATTGAGAGTTGGTAAATATAGAGTAATCTTTGAGGAAAGAGAAAACGAGCTTATAATTCTTATTGTTAGAATTGCACATAGAGGAGAGATTTATTAAATAATTATTAAGGACAGTATCTCTTTATATTTTTTATGTAGTTTTCCTTATTTTTTATAACTTCCAAGAGCTGGGGAGTGTATTGTATTACTAATTTAAAAATTTTTACTATATCAAGTATATATTCATAAACAAATTTATTTCTTAAATCCTTCATCTCTATTAGTTTTTCAAAATCTTCAACAAAGCCCCTTTTCTCAGCCCTTATTAATATATCAAGTTTATTCTCTATATCTTCAAGTTCATATATATCCAAATTTCTTAAAATTTTATATATAAGTATATCTATTGACCTTCCAAATCTACTACTTAAAGCTTCTAAATTTGTTAATTGTTCTTCTGATAAGTCTTCTAAAGTGGAAAAATTATATTCCTTACATATATTAAAACTTTTTTCTAACCACAAGCTATTCTTCTTTAGAAGATTTAAATTTTCACACAACTGTTTTTTTAACTTTTCTCTACTCAAATTTCCACCGCTTGACTGTATATTAATTCAACAAAATTTGTTTCCTTTTTATTTTTGGCTATTAACAAATCTATTTTTCTGTCTCCAAGAAATCTTATCAATTTAGCTTTTATTTTCAATTGATTTTCCAAAGAAATTTTTTCTGAAATAACAAGAATATCTATATCACCACCTTTTTTGTTTAAATTTGCCCTACTTCCGTATATGTATATTTTTGCATTTTCATCAAAAGACTTTATAACTTTTTTTATAACATCTATCTCCCAATCTTTAAGTCTAACTTTTTTATCTACTCTCAATTTTTTGTAAAACTAAAAAGTTATCTTAATAATTTAAAATTATACTATTAATCTTTAATTAAACTATGAGGAATGGAAATTCTATTGAAATGAAAAAAAGATTAAAAATTCATCTTACTGGAGCTGTTCAGGGAGTAGGTTTTAGGCCTTTCGTTTATAATCTTGCGAAAAGGTATGGTCTAAATGGTTTTGTGATAAATGAT
>CAZEUK010000030.1:0-9209 GCA_964514535.1 uncultured Aquificales bacterium | reverse complement strand
ACCCATCACATTAGACAACTATAAAGAGATAAAAGATGCTCAAACTTTAATATTTTCCGCATCAAGAAAGGGAAATCTTGAAGATGTTAAACTTGCAGTTAGAATGGGGGCTAACGTTAACAAAACAGATGAGAAGGGAAACACACCTTTACATATAGCTTCATTTAAAGGCTATTACGATATAGTTAAATTTTTAGTTGAAAACGGAGCAGATGTAAACAAAAAGAATAAAAAGGGAGATACTCCGTTATCCTTAGCATTACCTTTAAATCTTAAAGTAGCAAGATACTTAATAAAAAAAGGAGCTAAAGGATACTCAAAAACATTTAAAGATTTCCTTAAAATAACAATACCTTTAATCGTGTTAAACTCTGCTTTGTTCTTTATATACAAACCTTTAGGATATGTGATGTTAGTACCTACATTAATAATGTCCTTTTTACTCTTACTTCTAACCTTAGAGATGTTAGTAATAAAACCTTTAATCGGATTGGGATTTTTAATATCAATAGCATCAATAATTGCAGGTATAGGATTATATCTTCAAGGTAATATGTTAGGCTTAGTTGGTTCTATCTTAGGTGGGATATTAATGTTAGGGTTGTATCTTTTTATCATCTTAAAGAAAGAATAAATAATAAATATTTAAAGTTAGCTAAACATATCAGGATAATAGATGATTTAAAAAGATTTTTAAAGGGCTATTTTGAAGGAACAGATATTAAACTGTATCTTTTTGTTCTAGGGTTGAAATCTGTTGATAAAATTTTGAACTATTCTAATTAGAAATATGTTTAACGTAAGTTCGGGAAGTATTAAGGTATAGATTTAAGGGAACATAATTTTATAACTTTTTGATTTTAATTAAGTATCAACTTTAGCCTATTAGAACAAACCAACTAAACTTAATTTCCGAATTGGCGTTAGTTAATAAAAATTGTATTTAATGGGTTGATAAATTAAAATACCAAAGGCATAGTCCAAGAGGTTTTCTTGCCAGCAAAATGTATTTTAAAACGAAAGCAAAGGGAAGTAAATTTGAAACATATTTTAGAATTCTGTTCCGTCTTATAGCAATTTCCTAACTAAATGAACAAACATTCGCGGTTATAGGCACGGAAAAAAATAGAACGACAAGAAAAAATTTTTATTTATTTCTAAACAGAACTATATGTTTCATTCCTGTGTCTTGTACAACTTCTATAGCTAATAAATCTCCGTTTTCCCCTTCTTCAACATATACTTCTACTGGATTATGGATAATATGGTCGTGTTTTTCTGCAACGACTTCAAAATCGTTGTCTTTAGGGTCATAAGATAAACCTATTAATGGTTGCCAAAAAGTTTCAACTTGGTCTCCCAACTCTTTATCAACAATCTCTATTTGAACTTCTTTCTCTCCAAAAGCACCTTCTCTATACTTTTTATCCCATTCATTAAAATAACTTTCCCATTTATCCTTTTCTAACTTTATAGTGTTTCCCATTTTTTAACCCCCTATTTTTTGTATTTCTTTTATTAATAATAATATCTTTAATAAAAATTTGCAATACTTTTATAAAAAAATTTTAGTAAAAAAGTTTAAATTTTAAACTAGTTCATACTTTACCAATAACTCAGCTATTTGTACCGCATTTGTAGCTGCACCTTTTCTGAGATTGTCTGCTACAACCCACATAGATATACCATTTTCAAATGCAAAATCTTTTCTTATTCTTCCAACGAAAACCTCATCTCTACCTGCTATATCAATTGGCATAGGATAAACGTTATTTTTAGGGTCGTCTTCAACAATAATTCCTTCTGCATTTTTTAATATTTCTCTAGCTTCCTCTGGAGTTATAGGTTTTTCAGTTTCTATTGATATAGCCTCACTGTGACCTACAAAAACAGGAACTCTTACACAAGTTGGAGAAACTTTTATATCAGGAGCATGCATAATTTTTCTAGTTTCATTAACCATTTTCATTTCTTCCTTTGTATATCCATTATCAAAGAAAACATCTATATGTGGAATTACATTAAAAGCTATATGGTACGGTAAAGCTTCAGGATAGTAATATTTATCTTCAAAAAATGCTTTTGTTTCATTTTTTAAATCTTCTATAGCCTTAGCTCCTGCACCTGAAACAGCTTGATAGGTAGATACGAAAACTCTCTTTATATTTTTTTCTTTATGAATAGGATTTAATGCAACAACCATCTGAATTGTTGAACAGTTCGGATTAGCTATAATACCTTTATGCCATTTTACATCTTCAGGATTAACTTCAGGAACAACTAAAGGTACATCATCATCCATTCTAAATGCTGATGAGTTATCTATAACTATAGCCCCTTTTTCAACGGCTTTAGGAGCCCACTCTTTACTCCTACTTCCACCTGCCGAAAATAAAGCAATATCAATACCTTCAAAAGCTTCTTCAGATACAGGTTCAACTTTGTATTTTAATCCCATATACTCTAACTCTTTACCTGCAGACCTTGGAGATGCTAAAAGTCTTAACTCATCTATTGGAAAATTTCTTTCTTCTAAAACTTTTAACATAGTTTGACCAACTGCACCTGTAGCCCCTAAAATTGCAACGTTATATCTGTCCTTTGCCATCTTAAACCTCATACAATTAAGTTTTAACAGTTAATAATTTTAAATTAATTTTGACAAATAAGTTAAAAATTAATGGTTATAAAAAATTTTTTGAGAAATTTAAACATTGGTTATAATTATCCTTATTAAATTTAGAAAGAGGTTTGAGCTAAATGTCTGACGGTATAATAGAAAGTAGAAAGGCGATAGTTGAAAAATTAAAAAATAGAGGTATTAATCCATATCCACACAAATTTAATGTTAGCCACAAACTTGATGAAATAAGAAGTAAATATGAATTACCTGTAGATAATAAAGAGTATGCTTTAAAAGGTAGAATAAAAAGAGTTTCTAAGAGAGAAAACAATTATATAGTTAGATTTGCAGATATAGATAAGCCTGTGGAAATACAGGTAATATACCCACAGGAGAAAGGTAAACTATCTCCAAATACTGTAGGAGTATTTAAAGGATTTTTAAAAAGAATAGACGGTAAGTTAACTTTAGTTGCAGAAGAATTTGTTGAAGGTGGAGAGGGAACTCCGGTATTTGAGATTAAATCTAAATTTGATTTAGACCCTAATAGAGAAAAAGTTTCCGTTGCAGGAAGATTAATAGCATTAAGAGACCAAGGGAAGGCGGCCTTTGGACATATCCAAGACGCAGACGGTAAATTACAGATATATCTAAGAAAGGACAACTTAGGGGAAGAAAAGTATAAAGAGATAATGGAAATAATTGATATTGGGGATATTGTAGGGGTTGAAGGTGAGTTATTTAGGACTATGACAGGAGAGCTAACGGTAGAGGTAAAAGATATAAAACTTCTAACTAAATCATTAAGAGCCTTACCTGAAAAGTGGCACGGGTTAAAAGATGTTGAGATTAGATATAGGAGAAGATATGTAGATTTAATAGCAAATCCAAAAGCTAGAGAAATATTTAAAATAAGGTCTAAGGCTATCAAAAGTTTAAGGGAGTTTTTAGAGAGTAAAGGTTTTATGGAAGTTGAAACGCCGATACTCCAAACGGTAGCTTCAGGAGCTATGGCAAAACCCTTTATAACCCATCACAATGCCTTAGATATGGATATGTATCTAAGGATAGCACCTGAGCTTTATTTAAAAATGTTAGTCGTAGGTGGATTTAACAGAGTTTATGAGATAGGAAGAAACTTTAGAAACGAAGGGATTGATACAACCCACAACCCTGAATTTACAATGGTTGAGTTTTACGGAGCTTATCTAGACTATAACGATTTGATGGATTTAACGGAAGAATTATTTAGAAAAATACTTTTAGATACCAGAGGAACATTAAAAATATCTTGGGAAGGTCAAGAGCTAGACTTTTCAAAACCATTTAGAAGATTAAGATTTTTTGATGCTTTAAAGGAAAAAACAGGAAAAGATAAAGAGTTTTTCTTAAATGAAGAAAACGCTAGAAAATTGGCTAAAGAAGTAGGCATACCAAAAGCTGATGAACTTACACATTTAAAGCTTTTAGATAAACTGTTTGAACATTTTATAGAGGACGAACTAATACAACCTACATTTGTTATAGATTTTCCTAAAATACTATCTCCCCTTGCAAAAACACATAGAGAAGACCCTGATTTAGTTGAAAGATTTGAGCTTATTGTAAACAAACAGGAGTTAGCCAATGCATACACAGAGCTAAATGACCCTGAAGACCAAAGAAAAAGATTTTTAGAACAGTTAAAGGAGAAGGCTAAAGGAGATGATGAAGCCATGGAGTTAGACGAAAACTTCCTAATAGCCTTAGAGTACGGACTACCACCAACAGGTGGGGAAGGTATAGGAATAGACAGATTAGTAATGATGCTAACAGATAGTTCATCTATAAGAGAGGTTATACTATTCCCAACTTTAAGACCTGAAGAGTAGGTCTTTTCTTCCTATAATTTTCCTTTGATTTATTTAAAAATTAACTTATCTTAAATTTTAAAAAGATTTAATAAGGTGAATATAATGAAGTCTTTCCAAATGGGGAATTTTCTTAACATAAAAGATAAAAAACGTCTGTTAAGCAGGTTATTAGGTGATCTTAAAGGTAGTAATCCTTATAAGAAGGACGAGAGAGTTAAACTTAGAATTTGTAGAGATATTAAAGAATATTTCAACTGCCCTTTTTATTATTTAAAAAATTTAATCATTTATAACAAAAAGAAATTTAAGATTTTATTTTCTATAGCTTCAATATATTTGCTTTTAATCTTTTTAATAGATTACTTTTTGTTTAATATAGCTTCCAATACAGAAAATAAATATTTACATTCATTCATTATAACCTTTGTTATTCCATCTATAACTTTAATTTTGTCCATACCTATAATATCTTCATACTCATTTTTTGCAAAAATGGCTAAATCATACGACTTGTTAAAATCCAAAACTCCATCAACTGTTTTAAAGTTGATAGAAAATTTAAGAAAACAAGATAAAAATATGGGGGAGTATGAAAGAAAATTATCAGAAGAATTTAAAATAGAAAAGGATATTATTTCAATTTTTAAAGATAACATTAATGTAGCTTTCGGTATATCTTTAGCGTTTTTAATATACATATTTGCTTTTACAATTTATGTCTTTGGTATTCTAGAACTATTAGATTTAAGGAATTATATGATTTCACATCACCTATCAGATTTCTATTTAATACTTATAATCTCATCATTCCTATTTGGAGTTATGATATTAATCCATCTATTTTACTTTTTACCTACAGTTTTAGGTTATGCCCTACTTTCTACATCTTTTAAAGAAGCATTTATAAAATCATTTTACTTTTTTAATCTAAAATATCTTATGGAGCATTTTACAGCAGAGTATATAGTCTATTTCTTCATAATACTTGGTATATCAGTTTTAGAATTTATTTTAATATTATTCCTTATCCTGTTCCCTGTATATTTTACAATTGTGTATATAGCTATATTTTATCCCTTAACTTTGCTTAAGATTTTATACTTTACAACAAGTATAGATAAGAGAATTTGGTATAACATTGAGGAAGAGGGGAAAAACGGAAAAGAGATTATATTCAATTAATAAAACTTAAAATAGATTTAAAAGTCTTCTCTTTTCCTTTTCCCTTCTGCTTATAGTATCTTCCAGCTTTTTTAAAACTTCCTGTTTTTTTCTAGGAGAACACCAATCAGGAGCTATTAATTCATCATCAGAGGCTTCTCCTGTAATTCTATGTATAATCATACCGTCAGGTAGATATTCCAAAAGCTCAGCCACTATATTTGCATACTCGTCAAGAGTTAAAGTTTTTATTTCCCCTCTGTAATACTGTTTTTCCATAACCGTATGTTTTACTATGTGTAGAGGATGTATCTTTATACCATCTATAGGTAGAGATGCTATAAGTTTTACCGTTTCTATATAATCTTCCATACTCTCATTTGGAAGACCAACTATCATATGGGCACAAACTTTTATATTACCCCTTCTTTTTGTTCTCAAAACTGCATCCACAAAATCTGCTACTCCGTGGGCTCTATTAATAGCCCTTAAGGTGTTTATATTTGCAGTTTGTAAGCCATACTCAACCCAAATCTCAGGCTTTACAGTTGTATAACAGGCTATTAAGTCTAAAACTTCATCAGGAACAACATCAGGCCTAGTTCCTATAGACATTCCTATTATCTCATCATACTCCATAGCTTTGTCGTATATCTCCTTTAATTTTTCCACAGGTGCATAAGTGTTTGTAAAAGCCTGAAAATAAGCTAAAAAACCTTTAACATTTTTAAATCTTCTTTTATAGAAGGTCATAGCTTTCTCTATCTGTTCCTCCACAGCTTTTTTAGACATAGCATAAGGACTGAAAGATAAATTATTACAGAAGGTACAACCGCCTGACGCTTTAGAACCATCTCTATTTGGACAGGTAAAACCTGCATCTATAGATATTTTCTGAATTCTTCCTCCATATTTATTTTTAAGATACTGATTAAACTTTATTAATCTTTCCAAATTTATCTCCTTTCAATCAATTTTAAGAATATTAAATTACTATGATTTATAACAAAAACAATATTATCTATATCAATTGTTGCCTTATATCTTTTATCAATTTATAATCAATGGAAAATCTATATATATTTTTATACGAGGAGGCTTTTAATGATTAAAAAATTTATCTTTATCTCATCTCTTACTTTAAGTTTTATTCTTATAAGTTGTAATACGCAGGCTAAAGAGGATAATGTAAGTAAACTAAAAAAAGAAGAAACAGTTTTACAAAAAGGATACGAAGTTTATCAAAATGTCTGTTCTAGTTGCCATATATTAAAAGTAGATAGAGAAAAAATAAGGGAAATTAGAAGGATGGTTATGATGGGTAAAAAACCACCTTTAAAAGCCCCACCAATGAATGAAGTTTCAGCTAGACTTAAATTTTTCTTTAAAGATGAAGAAAGCTTTAAAGAGTTTGTTAAAGACTATATAACAAACCCATCTAGAGAAAAAGGTAAGTGTATGCCTATGGCTTTTAAAATGTTCGGAGTTATGCCTCCAATAGGAAAAGGTTTAACGGAAGAACAAAAAGAGGCTGTGTCAACTTGGTTGTATAGAGCTTTTAACGATAAATGGGAAGATTTCCACAGAGGTGGGAGATGTAAAATGATGAAAAGATAAAAACAAAAGAGGTAAGGAATGTTTGGATTTTTTAAAGGTAAAGAAGAAAAAAAAGTCCAACCTGTAAAGATTGTTAAAGTTCCCTATAAACAGGAAAGGATTGCAATATTTATTGATGCAGGAAATATGTTCTTTGGTTCAAATTACTTAAAGGTAAAAATTGATTATAAAAAACTTATAAATCTGTTGAAAAGGGATAGATGGTTGTTAAGGGGATATTTTTATACAGGTATTCCTACAGCAGATTTAAATTTACCTGCTGAGTACAGGGAACAATGGAAAAAACAGAAAAACTTTTTAAATGAATTACAGAATATAGGTATTAAAGTTAAAACGATGCCATTAAAAAAAACGCCTGAAGGTTTCATAGAAAAGGGCATTGATATACTTTTAGCAACGGATATGATTGTTTTAGCTTACAATAACGCTTATGACACGGCAATATTGGTAAGCGGAGACAGTGATTATATTCCTGTAGTAGAAATGATACAGCAGTTAGGAAAAAGGGTAGAAAACGCATCATTTAAAAGAACAAGTTCCTATGAATTAAGAAAAGTTTGTGATGAGTTTATACTGTTGGACAATTATCTGGATAAATTTACAGAACCACTTAACAAACCTAAAACAGAACCTAAGAAAGAAAAAGTTGAAGAAAAGAAAGGAGATAGTTTTATAGACAAGTTGAAGAAAATAATTTTTAGTAAATTTAACAGAAAGGATGATAAAGATAAAAAAACTTTCAATAAACAACAAAAAGGAAAAAATAAGATATAATTTTTTAAACCTTTTAAGGAGGCAAAGAGATGGAGCTTATAATATCGGGAGTAGTTATAGGAATAACTTTAATACTAATGGTTATTATGTTTTTCCTAGGTTATAGAGAAGCGTTAATATACAAAGTAGATGACCCAATTAAGTATGAAGGACCTGTAGCAGGCGAGATTTTTGATGACGAGATTTTAAAAATTTATGAAAAGATAGAGGAAGATTTAGGTAAAGAATTAGATGTGGAGGAAAAGAGGATTTTCTATATCTTGATAGAAGAAGGATATAGAGGAATGACTTTATATAAAAAATTTATGGAAGAGTATCACAGATTACATCAACATTAATTTTATAAATACCTTTTTAATTTTTCTTTATTAATAAAAATATTTTTTTCTCTTTTCTCTAATATCCCCTGTTCTTTGAATTTTTTTAAAATTCTTGAAAAAGTTTCAGGAGTTATATTTAAAAGGGAAGCTATTTTATTATGTTTTAAACTTTTAAATAAATCTTCATGTTCATAGATAAACTTTGCAACTCTAGACACTGCGTCCATCATTACATTTTGGACGATAATCTCATTTAATATCTTAATTTTAAATGTTAAAGATTTAATTACATTAAAAGCTATTTCAGGGTCTCTTAAGAACTCGTTTTTAAATTTATCAAAATCTATTGCAAAAATCTTACCATCCGTTTCAAACTCAGCAGAGGCAGGATAAGGTAAACCTTCAAAATTAGCAACTTCGGCAATCATATTTATAGGATGAAAGTAATGTAAAGTTATTTCATTTCCCTTTAAATCTGTTTTATATACCCTAACTGTTCCATCAAGTAGTATGTATAGATATTTAGGCTTTTCCCCTTCATAAAACAAAAACTCACCTTTTTTATAATCTTTTATATAAGAGATACTCTGCAGTCTTTTTATTTGTTCATCATTTAGATGTTTAAATATATATATTTCCCTTGGGTCAAACATTATCTCCCCTTCTCAATCAAATCAGTAAAAATGATTAAAATTATATATCTAATTAAAATTTATTTTTTTAATTTATCACTTAAAAATTTTAATACTGTGTTAATTCAATAATCAAAATAGTTTAATACTCAATTAAACTCCAATTTAATTCCTAATCCTTCAGTTAAATCTGTCTTAACAAATTTAATTTAAAATAGCAATTTTAAAG
>CAZEUK010000029.1:0-9249 GCA_964514535.1 uncultured Aquificales bacterium | reverse complement strand
GTCTATACTATCTATTTCTAACAGTATCTTTCTTATCTCAAAATCATTTTCCCTTCCATTCATTTCTACAGATTGGCGAATATAATTAATCAAAGATTTAATTATAAAGGCGTATCTTGATAAATCTTCAATATCATGGGTAATCTCTATTTCATCACGAAGTTCAAAGGCTTTTTCCAAAATGTCAAAATCCACCTTAATATATTTATTAAACTCATCAATAAGCTGAATTTTTCTTTTTAAAAGGGATTTTATTGCCTCAACTTCATTCTCTACTTTTTTATTTAAGTTAATTATTTCCGAATAGGTCATAATAATATTGAATATTATTGTTATTATCACAACTACCACTAAGAAAATTATTAACAGCTTTTCCATAGTATTAACCAAAATAAAAATTATCTAACATAAAAAATTTGTTTATAGTTAGAGAAAATTAGGTGAAATTTGTGTTAAAAAATTGAAGCTTAGTTAAAATTAGTTTTTGTTGAAAATGTAGATAAAGATTATAAAATAAATTGATACTTCATAATAAATCCTTTTTAGAGGTGGAAATATAATGTTTGAGCTTTTAACGGAAAAATTCAGTAATGTAATAGAAAAGTTAAAAAGGGCAAAAAAGCTAGATGAAAAGACAGTTAATGAAGCTTTAAAGGATATTAGAAGAGCTTTACTTGAGGCTGATGTAAATGTTGAGGTTGTACAACAGTTTTTAAATGATATAAAGGAAAAACTGGTCGGTAAGGAAGTTATAAAGGGATTAGATGCTGGGGAAACGGTTATAAAACTTATCTATGATGAGCTATTAAATATTTTAGGTGAAGAAACAGGTTTAAACAAAAGCGATAAACCACCTACCATAATAATGCTTGTAGGTTTACAGGGAACAGGTAAAACAACAACCGCTGGAAAACTAGCCAAATGGTTAAAATCTAAAGGCTATCAGGTGGGGGTAGCATCAACTGATGTTAGAAGACCTGCCGGAGCGAAACAGTTATGTAAACTTGCAGAGAGTATAGATATTCCTTGTTTTATAGACGAGACAGAAAAGGACGCTATAAAACTTACTGAAAAGATTATAAAAGACGCTAAAAATAGTGGTCTTTCATATCTAATTTTAGACACAGCAGGTCGTTTACATATAGATGAAGAATTGATGGACGAGCTGGTTGAGATAAAAGAAAAGGTTAATCCTGCTGAGGTTTTATATGTAGCTGACGCAATGCAGGGACAGGATGCTATAAACACTGCAAAAGTTTACAATGAAAAAGTAGGTTTAACGGGAGTTATACTAACCAAGCTAGATGGAGATGCTAAAGGTGGTATTGCTTTATCAGTTAGGAAAGTTTTAGGTGTCCCAATCAAATTTATAGGTGTTGGAGAAAAGATTGAAGATTTTGAGCCTTTCCATCCTGACAGGATAGCTCAAAGAATACTGGGACTGGGGGATATTCAATCTTTAATTGAAAAGATGGAAAAGGCCATAGACGAAGACAAAGCTCAAGAGATGGCCAAGAGAGTTATGAATGCAGAGTTTACACTTGAGGATTTAAGGGAACAGTTAAGGATGATTAGAAATCTAGGTCCATTAGAAAAAGTTTTAAAGATGATACCGGGAGTAGGTAGCAAAATAAAAGATTTAAAAGTTGATGAAAAACAGTTAATAAAAATTGAGGCTATTATAAACTCTATGACACCTGAAGAAAGACAAAATCCACACATAATAAACGGTAGTAGAAAGAGAAGAATTGCAAGGGGTAGTGGTACAACAATAATGGATGTTAATAAGGTCTTAAAACAGTATAAGGAGATGAAAAAATTAATGAAAAAAATGAAAAAATCTGGTAAAATGAAATTTCCGATGAATTTACCAAAATTACCTTTTTAGGAGGTTTAACGATTTGATAAAGATAAGATTATCCAGAGCCGGTAGAAAGAAGCATCCAGTTTTTAGGATGGTTGTTATGGACAGTAGAGCACCGAGGGAAAGTAAATATATAGACTACATAGGAACATACGACCCTATTTTAAAAACAGGAAATATTAATGTTGAAAAAGCTAAAGAATGGATAAAAAAAGGAGCACAACCTACAGAAAGGGTTGTAAAAATATTAAGACAGTATGGTTATGATGTAGAAGCTGAATTAGGTAAATCTTTTAGAAATAAATAAAGAATACTAAACCAGTAAAGGAGGTTATTTACGATGGGAAAACTGCAAGAGCTTGTAGAATTTGTAGCTAAGTCTTTGGTAGATCACCCTGAAAAAGTAGAAGTTAGGGAGATTGAAGGGGAGAAAACTACCGTTATTGAATTAAAAGTTGCACCTGAAGATTTAGGTAAGGTTATCGGTAGACAGGGAAGAACTGCTAGAGCCATAAGGACGTTGTTAGCCGCAGTTGCTAGAAAACAGAACAAAAGGGCTGTTTTAGAGATATTAGAACCATAATTATATATACGGGGTGGGATTAATATCCTACCCCTATAGAAAATAAAACAATAATTTATCTATCCCTTTTCCTTTAAACAGTTTGTTATATATTCTCCATTATATATATCTATCTCCAAGTTTCTTTTATCTAAATCATCTCCAATTTTAAATCTTATTTTTACAAGTGTATAATCTGTATCTGTAAATTCATCTTCCTTTGGCCATTCAATAAAGATAACACCATTTCCTAGTAAATCGGTCAAATCAAAATTCTTAACTCTGTATAAATCTATATGATATATATTAAACCTTTCCGTTTCGTAAATATTCATAATGTTAAATGTTGGAGAATTTACTTCATCTTTTAATGCTTCGTCTATGCTAGCTACAAAATATTTAACAAAAGTTGTTTTACCTGCCCCTAAATCACCAATTAACAGAAATATCTCATTTCCTTTTACACATTTAGACAATCTTTTGGCAACATCACTTAATTTTTTCTCATCTAAATTTTTTAAAATTATTTTTTCCATTCAATCACTCTTTATTAAAAGTTTATTTATGTAAATTATAATAATAGCCAATTTGGAAATTAAACTTAGTTAATCTTTTTTAATTACCTAAGATATATGGTTTCCATTAAAATTAATAATCAGTTATGGTTTAAACTAATACTTTGACAATTTCTAAACCTATAAAACCTATATATATCTGTAAACGGCAAACTGTCTTGTTTTATACTTTTTATTAATTTACAATGAATTGCGAAAATAAAGTCTGTTTGGCTAGAGGATTGGAATGGAAGAGATAAAGGTAGATAAAGAGTTAGATTTAAGAGGTGAGGTCTGTCCTTTTACATTTGTAAAGAGTAAATTAATTATAGAACAGATGAATATAGGGGAAGTTTTAAAAGTTATTTTAGATTACTATCCGTCTGTTGAGAATGTGCCAAAAAGTATGAGGGAAGAGTATCAGGAAGTTTTGGCAGTTAAACAGGTTGGAGAAAATCTTTGGGAAGTTTACATAAGGAAGGCGAGATGAAATTATTATTTATAATGGCTAAAGAACCTTATACACACGATTTTAATACATTAGTAAAGTTAGCTAATGCAGGATTAGAAAGGGGAACAGAAGTAAAAATATTTTTCATATCTAATGGAGTTTACTGTTTACTAAAGAAAGAGATTAAAGAACTGAAGGAAAAGGGAGCTGATATATACTACTGTGCCCATAATGCGACCCAAAGGGGAATAAAACCGGAAGATTTCGCAGAGAGTAATAGTACTTACGGTCTATCAACAATGATAAAAAATGTTGATAAGGTTATTATTCTAAGTTAGAGGAAAAGATGGCAAAGAAAAAATTAGTAATAGTAATAAGAAAAAACCCTTTCAGTTGGAATGTTTTTGATGCTTTAAGAGTAGCTGTTGCGTCCGCTATGAACCACGAGGTTTACGTTGTCTTTATAAAGGACGGTGTTTACACCCTGTCAGATTGGAAACCAAAACTTATAGGTATAGAGCCTTATGACAAAAGTATAGAGAGTTTAAGTATGTTAGGGGCTAAGATTATCGTTGAAGAGGAAGGTTTAAGGGAAAGGGGAATAAAACTAAAAGATTGGAAAGCCAACATAGAGGTTTTACCTAAGGACGATATTTCAGAGATAATCAACAACGCAGAGGTAATTCTCCCATGGTAAACAAGGTATGGTTAATTAGAAAACCTAACGATTACCCAGAAGCAGAAGTTTTGGAGGAAAATGACGTTATTATCCTAATTCAAGATGCAGTTTTAAAGATACCATATCTAGATAACGTTTTAGTTTGTAAAGAAGATGCATTGGCTAGAAATGTTAAAGTTGAAGATGATTTATTGGTAGATTATGAAGATATTATAGATATAATAGAAAAGGCGGAAAAGGTCGTCGTTTGGTAATTCTAAAGCTTAACAACAATCTTTCCAAAAAACTGTCTGCTTAAAAGTTTTCTATACGCATTTTTAATATCTTCAAATGGAAACACGCTATCTATTACAGGTCTTAATTTATTGGGGAAAAATCTTAGATAATGGGCTACTTCACCTTTAGAACCCATATATACCCCATGCACAGTTATATTTCTACCGAATATAGCCCTTAAGTTAATTTTTGGATTACCGCCTGTTGTTGCACCGAAGGTTATTAAATTACCACCCCTTTTTGTAGCTAAAACTGACTGGTTAAAGGTAGCTTCTCCTATATGGTCTATGACTATATCACATCCTTCATCTTCAGTTATTTCTAAAACTCTTTTTAAAAAATCTTCCCTATTGTAATTAATAATAAAGTCTGCTCCTATCTCCTTAGCCTTTTCAACCTTCCAATCATCTCCTACAGTGGTTATAACTGTAGCACCGTATAGCTTACAAATCTGAATACCTGCAGTACCAACTCCAGAACCACCACCATGTATTAACACAGTATCCCCAGCTTTTAAACTACCTCTACTTACTAAGGAATGCCACATTGTAGTGTAAGTTATACCTATAGATGCTCCTTCTTCAAATGTTAATCCTTCAGGTAGTTTGAAAACGTTTACAGCTGGAACTTTCACAAATTCAGCAGAAACACCGTTAGTAATAACACCTAGTATATTAAACTGTGAACATTCGTTATCCCTTCCAGATAGACATTTTTCACAAACACCGCAGGACAAACCGGGATAAACTAAAACCTTATCTCCTTCTTTTATATGTTTTACTCCTTTTCCTACCTTCTCAACTATACCACTACAGTCTGATGCAAATATATGTGGCATAGGTATATCTAAAGGGTATTTACCTTCCATTATCCATATATCTAGATGGTTTAAAGAAAAAGCCTTTACCCTTACCAAAACTTCGTTATCATTTTCTATCTCAGGTTTTGGAAATTCTCCAAACTTTATATTTGTGTAATCTCCATAACTGTCATAATAGGCTACCTTCATTTTTTCCATTCTGCTAACCTCAAATAAAGTTAACTATTTTACTAGTCTCAAAATCTTCAATGTTAGGTGTTTTTATCTTACCGTGAACGTCTTTAAGCTTTTTAGTTTTCAGTCTGTTGTCCTCTAAAGCTACCATAACATTTTTTTGCCCTGCCAAGTACTCCTTTACCGCAAAAACACCAAATCTAGTTGCCAATATCCTATCAAATGCGGACGGTGAACCGCCTCTCTGTATATAACCTAAAACAGAATACTTTATATCTGTAATATTAATTTTTTTTCTACTTAATCTCTCTATAAGAAGATTACGGAACTCTTTAGCGTGGGATACACCTTCAGCCAATACAATAATAAAATTTTTCTTACCTTTTAAGAATGCTTTTTCTATACTTTCCTCTATAAGATACATTGGAAAAGGATACTCCGGAATAAGTGTAATATCTGCCCCGCCTGCAATTCCTGAAGCTAAAGCGATAAAACCACTTTTTCTTCCCATTACCTCAACTATAAAAATTCTTTCGTGGGAGTAGGATGTATCCCTTATCTTTGATATTGCATCAACTACAGTATTAACTGCAGTATCAAAACCGATAGTGTAGTCTGTTCCATATATATCGTTGTCTATAGTCTTAGGAATGAATATTACAGGTATATTAAACTCTTCAGCTAACAGGTATGCCCCTTCTAGAGAACCATTACCACCGATTATAAAAATTCCATCAATACCTTTATTTTTTAAATTTTGATAAGCAATTTTCCTAAATTTAAAGTCGCTGAACCTTTCTTCCCGTGATGTTAAAAGTATTGTTCCACCTTTCTCTAATATACCGGATACATCTCTAGTTTTTAAAAGGAAAAAATCATTCTCTATTAATCCTTTATAGCCTCTTTTAACTCCGAAAACTTCCAATCCGTAGTAATAACTAGTCCTAACTACTGCTCTTATACAGGCATTTAATCCCGGTGCATCTCCCCCACTTGTAAGTAAGGCTATTCTTTTCATATTTCTATTTTTCTGTATATTTTTTATACTTTTCTAAATCTTCATCACTTAACTGTATAGCCTCATCAATCAAAAAGTTAGGTATATCATCCTCTATTTTAAACAGAAGTTTACAGTTTAAACAGATAAACTCTTTTTCTGTGTAAATCAAATCTCCTTTACACTTTGGACAGGCTAATATCTCAAGTAGATTTTTATCAATCATTTTTTAAACTCTTAAATGGTTTTATCTCTTTCTCAATAAGATAATTATAATCTTCTCTCTCCTTTATAACAAAATATTTATCTCCATCAACTAACACTTCCATTGCCCTAGGTCTAACGTTGTAGTTTGAAGACATTGAAGAACCGTAAGCACCTGCACTTAAAACCGCTAAATAATCGTTCCTTTCCACTTTATCTATCTCCCTGTCTAAAGCAAAGAAATCTCCTGTCTCACATATAGGACCTACAATATCTGCAACTATTTTTTCGTCTTTCTTCTCAACACTTAGTATATGATGGTAAGCGTTGTATATTGACGGTCTCATTAAATCATTCATACCAGAATTGAGGATGATAAAGTTTTTATCTTTTTTACTCTTGGTAAAGATAACCTGAGATATTAAAGCTCCTGCTTCACCTATTAAAGACCTTCCCGGTTCTAAAATCAGCTTCAAACCTGTTGCCTTTACCACAGGTAATACTAAATCAGCTAAATCTTTAGGATTGGGTGTTTTATCCTCAGGTTTATACTTAATACCTAAACCGCCTCCTATATCAAAGTATTCTAACTCTATACCTTCCTTTTTTAACTTAAAAACCAAATCTCCAACCTTTTCAACAGCTTCTTTGTAAGGAGAAACATCTAATATCTGTGAACCTATATGACAGTGTATTCCGATAACATTAATATTCTTTTTTCTTACTGCTTCTTTATAAACATCTAAAGCATCATCTATATCTATTCCAAACTTGCTATTTTTTAAACCTGTTGATATATACGGATGAGTTTTAGGATTAACGTCAGGATTTACCCTAATTGATACATTAGCCTTTTTTCCAACTTTACCAGCCAGATAATCAATAACTTCCAATTCCTGCCTACTTTCAACATTAAAGGATAGTATTCCATTTTCTATTCCGTAAATTATCTCCTCATCTGTTTTTCCAACGCCGGCGTAAACTATTTTGTCAGGTGGAAATCCTACCAATAAACCTTTAAAAATCTCTCCGCCTGAAACAGTATCCAGTCCTAAACCGTTATCTAAAAAGATTTTTAACAGGGAAAGATTAGAATTAGCTTTTGCCGCATAACATATTAATGTAGGATAATCTTTAAAAGCTTCCTTATACTGATTTATTCTGTCCTGTATGGCTTTTTTACTGTATAGATAAAATGGTGTTCCTAACTTATCGGCTATCTCTTTTATTGGTATATCCTCACAGAACAAATCTTTACCTTTATAAAAAAAATAATTTTCAAACATTCTTCCAACCTATACTGTTTATGATTTAATAAAATTATAACAATCTTAAAAAGCTTTTATCCTATCTAAAATCTCTTCCATCTTCATACCTCTAGAACCCTTTATTAAAATAGTCTTGAAATCCTTATCTCTAATTAAAAAATCTAATATTTTTTGGATTAATTCATCTTTATCTAACGAGTAAATAACATCTTTTTTACTCTTTAATTCCTCATAAATATAAAAACTTTCTTTACCGTACAGAAAGATTTTATCTATTCCAGTTTTGAGGATTAATTTACCTATCTGTCTATGTAGATATTCAGATAACTCTCCTAACTCTAACATATCTCCTAAGATTAAAACCTTCTTTGAAGGTATGCTATCTAAAGTTTTTATAGCATTCTCAACAGATAGGGGATTTGCATTATAACTATCATCTATAATCTGAATATTTTTTAATCTTATAACCTGTCCTCTACCTTTAGGTAAATTAAAGCTATTTAAAATCTGTAAAGGCTTAATAGGATTTAAATCTAGATAGTACAAAATCCCACTTACAGCGGAGATATTGCTAAATATAGCTTTATTAAAAATAGGTAGTTTTAAACTAATTTTTTCTTTTCTATACTCTATTTGACCGATAGTCCCGTCTTTTAAAATCTTAACATTTTTAATCTTTATGTCCGCTTCTTCTTCAAAACCAAAAGTTATATAGTTATCCAGACTGTAATATTTTTTTAAACTGTAAGGTAATACATTTTTATCACTATCTATAAATATCTCTCCTTTCCCTTTTATAACACCTTCAATACTACCAAAGCCTTTTATATGACCATAACCAACACTTGTTAAAACCCTTATGTCTGGATTAAATATGCTGACTAACTCTTTTATATCTCCAACTTTACTAGCTCCTAACTCAAAAACACCAATATCAGCATTTTCTCTTATATTTGCCAAAGTTAAGGGAAGACCTATTTCGTTATTTAAATTACCTTTAGTTGAATAAACATTAAAAAACTGAGATAAAACAAACTTAGTCATCTCTTTAGTTGTTGTTTTCCCAGCCGTTCCAGTTATAGCCACAGATGATTTAAGAAATTTAGTTTTATATCTACCTATCCTAGATAATGCTTTTACAGTATTATCAACTAACACTCCGTTCGGGAAGTTTATGCCGTTTTTCTCTGTGATATAACCTTTAGCTCCTTTATCTAGACTATCCTTAATAAATCTATGACCATCAAATCTATCACCTTTTATTGCAACAAAAAAATCTCCTTCTTTTATCTGTCTACTGTCTATTGAGAAGTTAGATACTTTAAGATTTGGATTTTTAAGATTTACAGCTTTTCCTTCCGTTATTCTTAACAAATCTTTTAATAACAATATTAAAAACC
>CAZEUK010000028.1:0-9526 GCA_964514535.1 uncultured Aquificales bacterium | reverse complement strand
TCAACGCTTAATTCAATGCGATAAGGGTTTTCGCCTTTACGTTTATCAAGCTTTTTAGCAACATCAAAAACTATAGCACCTGCGGGGGTAGGAATGAAAACTCCAAAACCGCCAGTTTCTCTAGTTTTAAAATCCATTAACTCCTTATCATCTATAAAAACATTACCAATATCTGTGAATATAAAACCATAAACAGCATTAGCATATATAGGAAATCTCAACTCATTACTCAAAACAAAAAAACTTTTTCCACCCTCTCCAGAACTACCAGCCACACTCTCAAAGCCAAAACCCCTAAAACCTTCAGTTCTTCCTATAAAATATCTTTCCGATATTGGAACGTTGTTTATACCATCAAAAATATAACCTAGATTTAAAGCCTGTGTCCAAACCACATTCCTATATAAAGGATAGTAGTATCTAAAATAACTATCTGCCTTAAAATAACTTAAATCCTCAAAATATTTAGTTATACTTCCTATAAAATAATAACCTTCCGTTGGATATACATTAAAATTTCTATGATTATCTCTTATCGTATATCTAACCTTAGTAATGAAATACTTGTCATATCTACCTAGATTTAAATCTGTATTTTTAACCTGTATATAATTTCTCTCTATAGATATTCCCCTCTTTACCCACTTATTTATATATCTCTCACCCCAAATTCCATAACCTTCCACATCCTTATCAAATAATCTGTGATACTGATAATCTTTATAAAAATTGGCGAAGGCAGATATTTTAAAAGGAAAAATTCTGCTACCAACGGAAACACGGGATAAAATTCTTCTACTTGAAAAGTTTACATAACCTGAAGCCTCTAAACCTACATTAAACATATTTTTTAAAGTTAGTAATCCTGATAATTTTAGTTTATCTTCTGTGTTATAACCTATAGAGGCTCTAAATAATCCTCTTTTGTCCTCCCTTAAGAAATAACCCTCTAAAACTTTTTTATTTTTATCATCAATAATTTTATAAGTATAAATTGAGTTAAACAGGTAAGTCTCATATAGATAATTTGTATTGCTGTCCTCTTCCTCAGGAGAGTAATTTAAATTTTCCTCATCGTAAATATTTCTTTCTATATACTTAGGAAAGAGATGATAAGTGCCGTAAATTGCAGGTTTATATCTAACATACTTATTACCTAGTTTTCCTTTATATATTGCAGTTATATAAACTTTGTTATCCTTTCCAAATCTAGTTTTTGTATCTAATAAAACATCACCTTTTAGATAGCCTTTAGATAAAACATAATTTTTTAAATCAAGTAAAATTCTCTGTAATTCTTGATAATCGTAAACTTTAGGGGTTTTAATCTTTAATTTATACTTTGGAATATCTATTAAAACAACTTTTTCTAGTATATACCTTTTACCTTTATTAAAATCTAAGGATATGTTTATAAGATGTTTATCTCTATCTATATCTACTTTTAAATCGTAATTTGCATTGTAGTAGCCTTTTTTTATTAATTTTTCATTCTCTTTTTTAAGAAAATTTTTTATATCTTTAATACTTAACTTTGTTCTATCTACACTTTTGAAAAATTTTTCAATATCCTTAACATCTGTTTTTAGTTTTATATCACCGATTTTATACTTAATACCTTTATCTATATTAAATTTTATCTTTATGAGATTTTCCTTTAGATTTTTTTCTAATTTATAACTAACCTTAACATCTAAATAATTTTTATCCTTGTAGTATTCCTTTATCTTCTCTTTAAACTCTTCAAGTAAAAACTTGCTGAAACCTTCTGATGAAAAATCAATTAAACTTAATAATTCCTTTCTATCCCTTTCTATGTCTTTAGGAAATTCAAAAATATACTTTGTTCCTAAATCCACGAAAAGATTTACCTGTAAAGGATTTTTAAACAGCCTATTTAGTATAATCGGGTAAGTTTTTATCTTTTCATAATTAAAGAAATAAACAACTGCATCAAAATAACCATTTTTATACAGATATTTTTCTATCCTGTCTATCGCATCATCAACATTTGTTAAGCTATATCTCTCCTCCTCCAATTTAGATACTTCTATAAGTTTTGATTTAAAATTGGAAGATAGTTTATCACTGGAAAGAATATTAACTTTTTCTATCTCATACTGATAATTTTCATCAATATATATATCCATATAGACATAACCGTTTTTGTTATCAATGTTTACGTTTAGCTTTACTTTGGCGAATGGAAAACCTTTTTCTGAATAAAAATTTTTTATTCTGAACGGAATTAAATAAATATCTCTAATATCAATAGGATAATTTTCCATTAAACCTGCAGAGGATAGAATATCCTTTCGCCAAGCTGAAAGATTTCCAAAAACTCTAACTGTTTTAAGTATTAGCTTTTTCTTAACTTTTATTTTGTTAGGTGATACTACCTTTATATATTTAAAATCTTCCGAGGCTTTTAATATCTCTTCTATAAATTTTATATTTCCTGTTTCTTTATAAACTTCATTCAAATTGTTATGTGGTAATGGATAATTACTCTCTATAATTAAGTCTTTTCCATAAGCTAAGTAAAGCAAAAAAAGCAAAATCAATAATTTTTTAAGTCTATACATAATTTTTAAATTTTCTTTTATTTAGTCCAATAGGCTTTGAATTTAATTATATTAGTAGAAAAGGAGATTACAAGATTAAAGATTAATTCACTGATTAAACTCATTATTCAAAATTTTATTTTAATGTTTTTATATTTAAAAACTTTAGAGGTGTTTTATGGTTATCTATGAAAAAGATTTTAAGGTAATTGTAAAGCTTAAAAACGGGGAAGAAAAAGGCTTCGGTTGGATTTTAAATGAAGGGTATATAAAAGGTGATACAGATTATTTTATTGGAACAGAAGAGATTATCAAGGATAAGGACAATCCTTTGATTTTTCTAAAACAGGTTAAATGGGCTATATATTCAGGCTTGAATGGGGATAGGTTAACAGATTATTTTGACTGGATAAGCCCTTTAGGATTAGTTAGAGGAAATTCTAATTATTTTAGAGGTGAGTTAAACGGGCAGGAGGCACTTTTTGATTTAGATGGTATAAAAACTAAGTGGTTTCAAAAAATTAGGGATAGGGGAGCTTTAACAGGGGAAAGTCCTTACTATTGGGGCAAAGAGAACGGTAAGTATGCTTTATACAGTATAGAGAATGGAGAAAAGTTAAGCGATGATTTCAAATCTTCAGTTTTGGCAGGGGCTTTGTTAGGAAAATCTGACAGGTATATTGTAGGCAGTTATGGAGATGAGATATTTTTTATTTACGATATTAAAGAGAAGAAAATAGTTTCCGCAGAGTTTGATGAACATAAATTAATTGAAATATTAAGAAGCGGTGGAGATTTGGAAAAGGTAGTTAACGAATTACCTTTATAACTGTTTGAGTAAATTAAATAAAAATGGTAATGTTATTTTATATTAATTAAGTTAAAGGAATGTTTTTAATTGGCTAAAATAGCTTTAGCTTTAGATGTTGAAGATTTAAACCTAGCTAAAGATATTCTACAGGAGATAAAGGATTACAAAATAATAATAAAAATTGGCTATCTTCTTTTTATAAAAGGTGGTGTTCCTTTCCTTGATTTTGTAAAAAATCTTGGATTTGAGATATTTTTAGATTTAAAACTTCACGATATACCTAATACAGTCTATAACGGAGTTAGGTCTGCATCAGAGTTGGGAGTTGATTACCTTACCATCCACGCCTTAGGTGGTGAAGAAATGTTAAAAAGGGCAGTGGAAGGAAGGAAGGGCAAGCTAAAGCTTTTAGCAGTGTCTATACTAACTAGTCATTCAGATGATTATTTAGACTATATAGGGTCAAAATACTCTTTAGATGATTTAGTTTTAAAACTGGCTAAAACATCTTTAGAGTGTGGAATAGATGGATTAGTGTCCTCTGCTTTAGAAGTAAAAAAACTAAAATCAAGTATAAATAAAGAGTTTTTAGCTGTTGTGCCGGGAATAAGATTAAACAAAACTGATAAAGACGACCAAAGTAGAGTTGCAACCCCTGAAGAAGCTGTAAAGAATGGGGCTGATATTTTGGTTATAGGACGCCCTATATTAAAATCGGAGGATAAAAAGCAAACCATTGAGCTTATTTTAAAAGAAATAGACAAGGTTAAATAGATGGATATAACAAATCTTATTTTAAAACTTGCTTTAATTGGTGGAGACCCTGTTTTATACATTCTTTTATTAATGAGTGTTATATCAATTGGAGTTATTATTGAAAGGATTATTGTTATAAAAAATGTGGAAAAAGAACTTTTAAGTTATAATCCACTTGATTTAAAACTTACCTTAGAAAAAAGGCTGGGAATATTAGCAACATTTGGGAACAATGCACCGTTTATAGGTCTCTTTGGAACGGTTTTAGGAGTTATAAAGGCTTTCTACGATTTAGCTGTATCTTCCGATTTTGGAATAAAGGTTGTAATGCAGGGAATATCTGAAGCATTAGTTGCAACTGCTATGGGTTTATTTGTTGCCATACCTTCAGTTATAGCTTACAACTACTTTGTCCGTAAAATTAAGACTTTACTGTTAATATATGAGTATGAAAAAAATAAGAATTGTTAAAAATTAAATGGAGTTTTTATGTTTAAAAAATTTTTATTAGTTAGTTTGTTAATTAATTCTTCAATTTTTGCCTATTCTGGAGATTACAAGGATTATCTTAAAAATAGATGTATTAACAATAATGAAGGTTGGGCGTGTGAAAGTTTAGGTTGGATTTATTTATACGACTATCCTAGAGATGTTAAAAAAGCATTACAATTTTTTAAAAATGGTTGTGATTTAAATTTTTCCTATGCCTGCGGTGGATTAGGATATATCTATAAATATGAGTTTAAAGATAATGAAAGAGCTTTAAAGTACTTGAAAAAAGCCTGTTCGTTAGGTGATAAATGGGCTTGCACCGAAATAAAAAAGAAATGATTTAATATCTATTCGTTTCCCTATTCTTAAAACTTTTAAAATCTTTTAACAGATAGATATAATACCTTTTGACAATTTTACCTCTATATTTAATGTCAACTTCCTTCTTTAAAACTAAATCTTTAAAGCTAGACTTTACTTCTGAAGGTAAACCTGAAAAATGCGTTATGTATATACCGTAATATCCCTGATTTGAATAGTTATTAATATCTTCCCATAAATCAAACTGATTTTTTCTCCTTCCTATATTTATACAGAACACCTTAGAGTATGGCTTAACATAAAAGGCCATTTCAGAAGCAACTTGATAAGTTTCACTGAATAAAAAATATTTATCTGTATTTAAATTTTTAACAATCTCTGATACTTCTTTACCTAACATTTTCCATCCAATAAGCCTTTTGGTAGGGTCTTTTTCAGGTGGCAATACTTTTCCAATACCTATTAGGTCTAACAACGGAGTGTAAAACAGAAAGATTATAGAGATAATAGAAAGGGTAAAGGATGGATAGAAAAATTTTAAAATTTTTTTGTTTTTATATATGTAAAATCCAATTAGAATAAATACTGTAATATATGCGAAAGCAGGCCAATTTGCCTCAACTCTCTTTTTTACAGTTATATACAGAAATACAAGGAATACAGAGAAAGGAATTATAAAAAGATAAAATATTTCTTTCTTTTTTATATCTCTGATAGTTTTATATAAAGCGTAAATTAAAAATGGTAAATAAAATATGGAGATTATTAATATTTGTCCCCCTATATAATCCCCTATGTTTTGTATAGATTTTTTTATAGAAACTTCCTTTATATGTGCACCTTCTAAAGAACTTACATGTTTAAAGCTTATCCAATCATACATATAATTCCAGATTATTACCGGTAAGGTAAATATAGACGCAATTAAAATTGATATATAAAACCATTTATTTTTTAATACTTCCCTTTTAAATATAGCTAAAAATAGGACTAAAGGCGGTAGAATTAATACCATAGAGTATTTAGCTAAAAAACCTAAACCTGCAGATATACCGGTTAAAATCCATAAGTAAGGTTTGTTATACTCAACACTTTTCCAAAAGAATAAAACTGTTAATGTAAAAAAGAATAATAAAGGGCTGTCTGTTAAAAATAGGATTGAAGCTAGGTTATAACCTATTGTTCCATAGAGTAGAACAGTTGCAAAGAAAGAAAATTTTTCTACACTTTCTTTATCTGGAAAGTATTTTTTTAAAACTTCCTTAGCTATATAGTATAGGATTATAGGAATTAGACCACCTAGGAGTATTGCGTTTATTCTTACGCCTATTTCTGTATCTCCAAGTATAGATGTAGATACTGCATTCATATAAGCAATTAAAGGTGGCTTTGAGTAGTAAGATAAATCTAAATGTTTTGACCATAACCAGTATTGAGCTTCTTCAGGTGATAAATCAATATGTCCTGATAAAACATAGGCTATTCTTAAAACGGACACAATAAAACTAAACAGTATTACTTTTTTTATCATTAAATTTTTTACCTTAAGCCTTACTTAGTTTTAATAAAAGTTTAACAGATTAGATAGAAATTAGATTTTTTTCAAAAATTTTGTTGTAAGTTTGTTTAATAAACAAAATAAATTAAATTTCACATTTTTCTATAATAGAGCTTTACGGTAGAATTAGTTTTAAATCTTATATTTGCTAAGACAAACATATTTTTTGTATTAATTTTATAATTTCTTCCTCTGTTGCTTTTTCAGGAATAAAAATTTTATTTAGATTTTCTTCCTTTAATTTTTTATAAGTTGTTTTTCCTATAGATATGATATTTGTACTTTCTAGATAAACTTTCCAATTGTCTTTGAAAATATTTTTAAAGCCTAAAAAGGTTGAAGGACTTGTAAATATGGTTATAAAGATTTCTTTCTTCTTCAATAAATCTTCAACATCTTTAATATTGTCAGGCTTGTTAAACACAGTATCATACACATATATAGGTTTAACGTTAGGTAGATTTTTCTCCAATAAATCAACACCAATTTTAGATTTTGGAAACAGTATCTTTTTATCTTTAAAATACTGCCAGTTATCCTTTATTAATTTTAAAACTCCTAAAGAGTTATACTCTTCAGGTATTAACACATCTGTAAAACCTAATCCTTTTAATTCTCTTGCCGTTTTTTCTCCAACTGCTATAAATTTTTTATCTTTAAAACTGTTTAAATCTTTAAATTTTTCAAAAAAATATTTAACTCCCTTTCTACTACCGAAAATATAAACGTCATAATTTGTCAGATTTTCTGTATCAAATTTCAAAGGGACGGTCTTTATCGTCGGAAATATGATAGGAAAGTATCCTAAAGCTTTTAATCTATCTGCAAGCCTTTTACTATCCTTATACTCCCTTGTTATTAAAATTTTATCCATTTTTTATTAAATCCAATCAAAAATTTTTCCCTTTAATTTAACTTTTTAAAGTATAGATATGCAAATAACATTGACATTAGGATTAAGAACACTGCAAAAAAGAAACTGTAAACACTTTCACCAAATGGTATAGGAAAATTCATACCAAATACACTTGCTATAAGTGTTGCAGGTGCAAACAGAACGGAGATAATAGTTAAAACTTTAATAATACGGTTCTGCTTTAAATTTATTAAACCTAAGAATGTATTTTGTAAATATGTCAGTTTATCAAAATTGAAAGAGGTGTAATTAATTAGAGATGCTACATCTTTAATCATTATTCTAAATTCTTCCTTTAGCTCATTCGGTATCTGATAACTTTTTAACAATGAAGACAAAACCCTTTGTTTATCTATCAGATTTTCCCTTATTGTCATATTTATTTCTTCATAAGATGAAATTGTTTCTATAATCTCCTCTGTAATATCAACACCTGCTATTGTGTACTTGCTGAGTTTAGATATTTCTTTAGTTAACTTTTCCAAAAAATCGGCGTCTTTATCTATTCTTATAGATAAAATATCTGCAAATATGTAAAGACCGTTTTTATACATCTTAGGATTAATTATTACTTTTTTTAAAACTTCATTAAAAGTAGCTAATTCTTTATATCTAACACTAATAAGTATATTTCGCCTCAATATAAATGTAATACTCTCATTTTCAACGAAACTTATACTTAAATCTTGTGTTTTCTCCTCTATTAAGAAATAGGTGTTTATTTTTATATAATCTTTTTCTTCCCAGTATCTTGAAGATATTTCTATCTCTTCAACTTCCTCTTTAGATGGGATTTTAATATTCAAATATGCCGCTAAAAGCTTAATTTCCTCATAATCAGAGTTAATTACATCTATCCATAAAATATTTTGTATTTTTAAGATTTCTCTAAAATCTTCCTTTTTTAAAATTTTAATTTTAACTTCATTAACATCTTTATAAATAACCTTAATCATTAAGTATCCTTAATTTAATAGATGTTTGATTGAGTTATAAATCTGTAAAGTTGCCCTTGATTTATTTAATGTGTAAAAATGTAAACCTTTAACACCATTTTTTAATAAATCAATACATTGTTCTACCGCAAACTCTATACCTATCTTTTCTGTTTCTTCAGGATTATTTTCATACTTTTCCAATTTTTTTATTAAACTTTCAGGTATGGTAGCTCCACACATTAACGCAAACTTTCTTATCTGTTTAAAGTTTGTTATTGGCATAATACCTGCAATTATAGGAATTTTTATACCTTCTTTATCTAAAAGTTCCATATATTTATAAAAATAATTGTTATCAAAAAACATCTGAGTAATACCAAAATCTGCCCCTGCATCTACTTTTTTCTTAAAGTAGTAAACATCTCTCTCCAAATTTGGACTTTCAGGATGACCTTCAGGATAGACAGCAACTCCTACACTAAACCAATCTTTATAATTATTTCTTATAAAACTAACTAATTCGTTTGCATGTTTACAGCTTTTAAATATCTCTTCCTCCTTATAACCTTCTTTTATCTTCTCTAAAGGAATATCTCCCCTTAATGCTAATATATTTCTTATACCTATATTTTTATAATCGTCTAAAATCTCTTTTATTTCTTTTTCTGTATGTCCAATACAGGTTAAATGTGCCATTACAGTTAAATCTGTTTCTTTGGCTAACTTTTCAACAATTCTTTTGGTTCTGTCCCTTGTACTGCCACCAGCTCCATAAGTTATTGATACAAATGTGGGATTTAATTTTTCCAAATCTTTAACAGTTTTTAATAAATTCTTTTCTCCTTCTTCAGTTTTAGGTGGAAAAAATTCAAAGGATATGCTTGTTTTTACATTTTTAAGCTTCTCCGATATTTTCATCTTTTCCTTTCTCCTTTAATTCTTTAACTTTTTTTATTAACCATTTTGTAAATGAAAATAGAAGAATTACGCTTACTATAGAACCACTTATAATTTTTGATGTAAAAATATCAATTTTTAAAATTTTGTATATTGAAAACCAGATAAAAACATAGATTAGATATGACCCATATAAAAGTAAAGCTACAGAAAAACTTTCCCATAACACTTTAAATAACATTTTCCATCCTTCTAAAGATATAAGATTTACTT
>CAZEUK010000027.1:0-9571 GCA_964514535.1 uncultured Aquificales bacterium | reverse complement strand
TGACAGTCTAGAGAGCATTATGGATAAAGCTAAAGAAACAGCTTTTTTAGCCAAGTATGCTGGAGGTGTTGGGACAGATATAACTAGATTAAGAGCTACAGGTTCACCTATAAAATCTTTAAATGCTAAATCATCTGGTCCAATACCATTTATAAAAATATTTGACACAATTGTTAACGCCATACAGCAGGGAGGAAGAAGAAGAAGCTCACAGGTTATGTATATGCAACCTTGGCATTTAGATATAGAGCAGTTTTTAGATTTAAAAGAAACAACAGGAAATCCTTACCTAAGAACACCATCTTTAAACACTGCATTGTGGATGCCTGATGAGTTAATGAGAAGAATTAAAGAGGGAGAGCCTATATATCTCTTTGACCCTGCAGAATGTCCAGAATTAGTTGAAAGTTGGGGAGAAGATTTTACACAGAAGTATAACGAATGTATATCTAAAGCTGAAACTGGAAAACTTAAAAGATGGAGAAAAATAGACAGTAGAGATTTTTATAAAAGATACTTATTTAAATTAGCTAAAACAGGACATCCTTGGTTATGCTTTAAGGACAGACATAACGAGTATAACCCCTGTCCTGAATACAGTGTTATAAACTCATCTAACCTATGTGTAGAAATTAGTATTCCAAACTCTGTGGATAGTACTGCTGTTTGTACGCTGGCTTCTGTAAATCTTTCAAAACATCTAAATGAAGACAAAACAGATATTGATTGGAATAAGCTTAAAGATACTTTAGAAACGATGGTTTTAGCTCTAGATAACATTTTAGACAAAAACTTTTATCCATCTAAAGAGAGTAAAAAGAACACTATGGATTTAAGACCGATAGGAATAGGTTTAATGGGATTTGCAGAAACATTGATAGAGTTGGGAATACCTTACGATAGCGACGAAGCGGTTAAGTTTGCGGAAAAAGTTGCAAAGTTTATGAGAGAGATAACCTATAAAAAATCAGAAGAATTGGCAAAAGAAAGGGGAGCTTTTCCACATTATATTGAGATGGAAGAGAAAGGAAAACCTTACCCTTATCCACCTAGAAGGAATGCTGTTTTAATGGCAATAGCCCCTACAGCCTCCATATCAATAATAGCTGGGACTACCCAATCTGTAGATAGTTATTTTTCAAATATTTACTCAAGGGACACACTATCAGGTAAGTTTATAGTTGTAAATAAACAACTTATGAAGAAGTTAGAAGAAAAGGATATGTGGAACGAGGAAATAGCTAAAAAGATAAAATCAAACAATGGTTCTGTTCAACATATTGACGAGTTAGATGGGGTAATTGATAAGAGACTGTTTAAAACTGCCTATGAAATATCACCTTACAGACAGATTGATATAGCTGCTGCATTTCAAAAGTATATAGACCAATCTGTCTCTAAATCTCTATACATAGAGGAAGATTTAAGAGGTAAGATGGAAGATATTTACCTATACGCTTGGGAGAAAGGATTAAAATCTACTTACTACTGTTTTATAGATAAAACCGTTAAAGGTGAAAAATACACAGAAAAGGTTAACAAGAGAGGAAATAGAAGAGGTTTAGGAGGCTTAAGAAGAAATAAACAGAAAACTGAAAATCTTGAGGAAATAGAGAGAATGGCTAGGGAAAAGTATGGAGATGAAATAGTTGATAAAGTTAAATCTGGTGATATAGAAGGTTGTCCAACTGACCCATTACTAAACAAAATTTGCCCAAGCTGTGAGTAAGGAGGTTATTTTATGAAAAGGGCTAAAATAGGGACACATGTATCGTCTTCTAAGACTTTAGATTTAGTTTTTGACAGAGGAAGAGATGCTGAAGCGGAAACTATACAGTTTTTTGTCCGTTCTCCTAGGTCTTGGGCTTGGAAGGAGAGGACGGATAAAGAAAAAGAAAACTTTTTAAATAAGAAAAAAACATTTTCAATATTTCCTGTTGTTGTCCATGCTTCATATCTTTTTAATCTGGCTTCAGGGGATAAAAATCTGTGGAAAAAATCTGTTGACGGAGTTATAGAAGAGTTATTACTGTGTGAAGAATTAGGAATTGAGTATTACGTAATACATGCAGGTAAGGCTAAAGGGCAAAAAACAGAGGTAGCAATATCAAATATACTTAACGGACTGAATGAAATATTTTCTAAAGTGGATTTAAAAAATACTTACTTTTTAGTGGAAACTTTGGCAGGACAACAGGGAGAGATAGGTAAGACGACAGAAGAGATAAAGATACTCATAGAACCTTTTGAGAAAAAAACAAAAATTGGAGTTTGTGTAGATACCTGTCATATCTTTGCTGCAGGTTATCCAATTCATCAGGAAGAAGGATTTTTAAGTTATAAAAAAGAATTACAAGATTTAATAGGCTTAGATAAAGTAAAGGTTATACATGCCAATGACAGTAAAACACCTTTTAACTCACATAAAGACAGACACGAACATATTGGAGAAGGATATATCGGCTTAAAGGCTTTTGAGTTTTTCTTAAATGATGACTTTTTTGGTAATTTACCATATATCTTAGAAACTCCAAAGGTAGGCAACTGGGACAAAATAAATATGGAAAGATTAAAAAGTTTAATACATTAAGATTAGTCCCTAGTTGCTATATTTATCTCTTCTATTCCCATCTGTTTTGCTAAATCAATTATTTTTACAACTTTGCCGTATTCAACCCTTTTGTCTGCAATTACAACCATAGATTTTGTATTAACATTTCTTAAATAATACCTAATATCATCTAAACTTACCTGTCTTCCCCTAACGTAATAATTTCCATCTTTGTCTATAACAACCTGTGCAGGCTCTATCTTTGGTGTCCCTGAAGATGCCTCAGGTAAAAAAACCTTTATAGAAGAAACGGGGGCTAGGGTGGAAACAATACCTAAAAAGAGGATTATTATAAATGCAATATCGACGAGGGCTGTCATATCTATTAAATGTTGAGTATCATCTAAACTTCTGGCGTGTTTTCTAAAATTCATTTTCCCTTTTCTCCCTTGCAATATCTAAAAGAAGATTTATAACCTCTATTGCTAAACTTTCAAGCTCAGATATTATGTAGCTAATCTTTGATTTGAAATACCAATAAGCGGCTAAAGAAGGAATGGCTATAGATAAACCAAATGCAGTTGTAAGTAATGCTTGGGATATACCTTTAGATAGAACCTCAGGATGTCCCAATCCTGTAAGTGATAAAGCCTCAAAAACCTGTATCATACCTGTTACCGTTCCTAAAAAACCTAAAATTGGTGCTACAGATGCTATAGACCCGATAGCGTTAACTAAACCTTCCAACTTTGGAATTTCAACACTCGCTATTTCATCAGCTACAAGCTTTAAATTTTCCTCACTACTTCTACCTTTTAGAAAACTTTCTATTAAAAATGTTATAAGTCTTGTAGATATAGTATCTTCCTGTTTAGCTAACCTTAGGGCTTCATCAAGCTCGCCTTTTTTTAAAGTTATAAGTATTTGTTCCAACAGTTTTTCAGGGAAAAGTTTTGATATTGATAAACTCATAAATCTTTCAAATATTATTGCAAAACCTACAATACCTAAAATCAGGAGTGGGTACATTAAAATACCGCCTTTTTGGAACAACCTTAAAACATCAAAAATTAAATCCACCTTTTCCTCCCTAGAAATTTTTCTTTTTAATTTAAATCTTTAAAACCATATAGTTAATTTCTATTTTTTTAATCTGTTATACAACCTTAACTCTTCATTGGATAGATAGGATGTATTTACCTTCTCTAACATTTTTTTAGCATCCTTATCTTTACCCTGTTTTTTCAATATTTCGGCTACTCTCAATCTAGCTTTAGAAACGAACTGTTTTAAATCTGGGTACAGATATATAACATTTAAATAACTGTTTAAAGCTTCTTCATACTTCCCTAGCTGTTGATAAATTCTTCCTAAATAGTAATAACTTTCACCTGCTATCTTGTAATCATCACTGTTAGTTGCCTCTTCAAAATATTTAAGTGCTGTATTCAAATCTCCCGTTGCGTAATATATTCTTCCTAGGTAGTAAGCAATCTCATTTTTATACTTAGGATTTTTGTTGTAAAGGATAGAGAAATACTGAGCTGCGTTCCTTAGATTACCTATCTTAAAGTATAGTAAAGCTAATCTGTATATATTGTTATCTGTTTTTGGAAGTTGTTGAACATACTTAATAGCCATAGGGTAATTTTTCTCTTCCTCGTAAATTTTAGCTAACAACTCTAATGCATCAATTTTAAACTTACCATTTGGATACTTTGTAAGATACTCATTAGCTATCTCTATCGCTTTGTTGTAATCTCCTTTCATATACATTAGATATGCAAGCTTATAAAGTGCGTAATCACTTTCCTCTTTATTCTTCTTTATCACATACTTTAATAATTTTTCAGCATCTTTAAACTTTTTCTTACTTATATAAATATCTGCCAGCTGTATTCTTAAAAGGTCGGCAAGTGGGTATCTAGGATATTTTTTTAAAAATGATACTATCTGTTTCTCAACATCTCCCTTAGATTTTTCCATCTCTAAAACTGTTAACTGATAAGCCGCATCAATAGCCTCTTTAGAGTTTGCGTGTTCTCTTATAAACCTTTCGTAAATCTTTCTAGCTAAATCTTTTTTGCCTAAGTTGTAATAACTGTCTGCAAGTCTTAAAGTAGCTAATTTCTTTAATTCTTCATCCCTTGCAACATTTAAAAATTTCCTAAACTCCTCTATAGCCTTTTCATAATCTCCCTGTGCAAAGAATGAGTAAGCATACAGATAACCTGCCTGTTGGGATATTTTGTCAAAACCACGGGCTAACTTTTCTAAAATATCCCTTGCTATATCAAACTCTCCTTTTCTTAGATATATATATGCCTCTAAAAATTTAGCCTTTTTAGTGTTTAGCTTAGATATATACTTTAAAGCAGTATCTAAATCATTCATATTAAATGCAGAAACCGCCTTCATGTATGGATTAACAAAGGATTTAAAAGCTTTATCATATATCTTCTTCTTAAAATAAAACCAACCTAGAAGATTTCTCGCTTCGTTTTTATCTAAATCTTTAATTCTTCTAACCACATCTAGATAGCTTTTTTCTCTATCTAATCTGTAGTAAAGGTCAGCCAAAAGCTTTAAAGCTAAAATTCTCTCTTTTCTAGGAAGGTTATAATTTAAAGCATCTTCCAAATATTTTGTTGCTTCCCCATACTTTCCTAACCAAGTTAAAGTGTAGCCTGTGTAAAGTTTAAAATGTGGAGTTTTTATACTTTTCATTAATCTGTATGCATAGTTATACTTTCCTCTGTTATAAGCAGTTATTGCAAGTTTTTTCTTAATACTAATCTTATACTCTTTAGATATTTTTAAAGATTTTTGTAGTAAGGAGAAAGCCTCTTCAAATCTTCCCTTTTTTATATATATATCAGCCAATTTTATATAAATATTCTGTGCTAATATTCTATCTCTACCTTCTAAAGTTCCTGCAAGTTTTAGAGCCTTTAAAAACTCTCCCTTCTTAAGATTTATTAAAGCTAAACCGTATATTGCATAAGTAGATAATTTATCTACAGTGCCAAAATCTTTAAGATACTTTCTGAATAGAACCTCAGCGTTAGCCAAATCGTTTAAATAAAGATAATCAAGAGCTTTTATTATTGTTATCTGACCTAAGTAAGCCTTATTTTTTACATCTTTTAGATACTTTAAAGAAGTTTTATAATCTTTGTTCTTAAAAGCTAAAAATCCTTTAACATACTTACAGTACTTTATTAAAGAAACATTTAACTCATCACAACTGTACATACTTGACAACTTGTTAGCCTGATTGAAATCTTCATTTAAAAAGTAATAAGTAGTTAATAAAAAGCCTGTGTCTAAAGATGATTTGATACTTTTTAATATTTTATAGGCGTCTTCATACTTTCCTAACTGTAAAGCCAACAGTACAGCCGATTTACAAGATGCGGTCTTTTCAGGAAAGTTTATCGGATACTGACAACCTTTTAAAAAATATTTAAATGCCTCTTCCCTATCTAACGCTTTATACTTTGTTAAACCGAGAAGATAGTAAGCTCTAGCTTTTAGATTTTTTTTATAATCTTTTTGTTTTTTTATATAATTGAGAAGTTGGTCAAGGAATTCTTCTGTTAGGTAATACTCTTTCTTGTAATAACTGTCTATAGCTTCTGATAGTAAAGCGTTATCCTTAGGTAAACCTAAAAATGTTCTAGGTTTTTCCATATAAACTTCAAACGGTTGAACGTCTACAGGTGGAATGGGCTTTATGTAAACATCTAATCTATTTTTTATATTAAACTCTATTTTCAGATTTATAACTTTTGGCGGTAGTACCTTCGGTTTTTCCTCATACTTTTCAGTTATAACTTCTATGGGGAATACAACCTCAGGGGCGTTAATCTTTACCTGTGCATACAGTTTTAAAGTTATTAGTAAAAATAAAAAAATAGGAATACTTAACCTTTTCATCATAACACCTAACTATTTAAAATATTTTTAGCTTTAATTATATCCAATTTTATTTGATTTACTAATTCATCAACTGAAAAGAATTTTTTTTCTTCCCTTATAAATTTTATGAAATGGATATTTATGTATTGATTGTAAAGATTTAAGTTTTCATCTAAAATGTGTGCTTCCAAAAGTAATTTTTCTCCATTCACGGTAGGTCTAAAACCATAATTTATAACAGCCTTATACATATAATTTTTATACTCAACGAACCCTCCGTAAACACCTTTTTTTAAACATAGATTTTTATCTGGAATTATATTTACCGTAGGAAATCCCAACCTTCTACCTAACTTATCTCCCTCTATAACTTTACCCCTTAAAAAGTAATTTCTACCTAAAAACTTTTTTACAGTATCTACTTTACCAATTTTTAAAAGTTCCCTTATCTTTGTGCTACTTATTCTTATATCTTCCTCAATTATGGGATTAATCACCTTAATTTCATACTGAAATAAATCTTTTTTTCTATTTAAAAAATGTATATCTCCCTCTTTATTATTCCCAAATTTCCAATCGTAGCCGATAACCAATTTTTTACAGTTAAGTTTTTCCACCAAAAATTTTAAAAAATCTTCAGCCTTCGTTTTCATAAATTGAGAGTTAAACTTTATTATGTATAGATAATCTATCTCCAATTTTTCCAAGATATATTTTTTTGTCTCCAAATCTGTAATTAAACATTTATCTTTTGAAAAGAATAACTTAGGAGAAGGCTCAAAGGTAATAACTAGACTTTTTAAATCTTTATTTTTTTTTAACTCTTGTATGATTTTTTTATGTGCTTTGTGTATGCCGTCAAATGTCCCTATAGTGCAGGCTGTTTTAGGAGTAATTGGAAGGTTTTTATCATTAATTATTATCATCTGGATTTATTTTGTTTCCCTCAGATTGACTTTTTTCTACATACTTTTTATACCTTTCGTCCTGTTGTGCATGTTTTTTCATATACTTAAAAATAAATATTAATATTCCAATTGCTATAGACCATCCTATAAAATGGATTATTCCCTGCATAGCGGTATAATGTTCTTCAGACATATTAACCCTTCCCTGATACGGCTCCATACCAAAGGAAAAGGAAAAAATTAATAAAAAAAAGAAAAAAATAATTCTAAAATATTTATCCATTACTGCCATTCTAACCTGTTTACCTCAAACTTTGGCACTTTGTAATCATATTTAGGATTATATAATTGATAAACCCTTTTATCAAATGGATATACATTGATAATATTGTATGCGGTACGGCTAAATATAGTATCAAAAAATGTAGTTAAATCCTCAAAAGCAATATTTTCTTCTTCATAATCCTTCAATTTATCTTTATATACTTCTCTAAGAAGATTTTTGTATTTCTCTTTATCCTCTAGATAATACTTAACTAACTTTGTAAGATTATTTTCATCTTTTCCTGTTAGAAAATATTTTAAAACTTCCGCAAAATTACCAAGAACAAAGGCAGTAATATTTTTATCTTCTATATTAAAAAATTTTGATTTTTTATACAGTTCTTCATCATTTTCAATAGTCTTTATCCACTCTTCAGTTATTTTGTCAAGCTCTTTTACTACTTCATCTAAATCTGATGCTCCAATTTTATACTTAGTTAAGACATAAATTAAATGTAAAAATTCTTCAAAATCCTCCTCTTCAAACTCTTCTAGGATAGCCTCATAATGTTTTTCATAAAATTCAACGAACTCTTTAAATTTGAAACTTCTAAAGAGATACAAAGCATACATACCTAATGAAAACTCTTCAAAGGCTGAGCTCTCTTCTAATATATTCTCCCTAACTAAGAAATTTTTAAACTCTCCCATTAACACATCGTAAAGCTTTACCGTATCTGGATTGTTAGTTATTAAAGGTATTTCCAAAGTGTATTTTTTAACAAAATTACTTAAAACTATATCTAAACCTTCCTCATTACTTTTTAATTCATATTTTTTAATAAAAGATATAATTCCATTTAAAAAATCTTCAGTTTTAAATCTTTTCAATACATTCAACATAAAATGTACATTTTCAATTCCTAAGCCTAACGCAATACTTAAAGCCCCAATAGGTTTAGATGTATTTTTATATGTATCTTCAACCAATCTATTAAAATCTACTGTCATAAGAAAATTAATAGTGTTGTCCTCTGCAGTATTTATTAAATAATCCATCTCTTCTTCATCTACCAATGATAAAAGATACTTTCTAACTCTAACCAAATCTTTGTCTAAGGGCATTTTAAATTTATTTCTCTTTTTAACTTTACTAAATTTTTCTTCAAGACCTTCATATATAAAGTTGTAAAATTTTTCCACTGATTTAGTTTTAAATACAATTCTTTCCTCTCCATCCTCTATTTTTAAGGATGTTAATTTGTCTAAAATTATATTTGTTCTATTAAACAAAGCTTTATTAAACATAAAATCTAAAATTTTACCTTCTAAGGATTTATAAAAGAAAACTCCATATGTTAGTATATCTTCCTCTTCTACAAAGTTATTTATAAAACCTATTCTGTTAAAAATATCTTTAACAAGCTCAATTCCAAATGGGTACTCAAATCCAAAATCTTTATCTCCTGTAAAATCTCTTAAAAAGTCTAGAAAAATATCACTGTAAATAACTCCTTCCCCATATAACTCAACAGGATGAAGATTTTCCTTAAGATAGGAGAATAGTATTGTTAGATGAAATAATATTTCCTTTTTAGTATCATCATCCTCATCATAGTCAATAGACAGAGAAAACAAAACATTTCTAAAGGTGTATATATCGTAATCCTGTAAATTTTGCATAAAGTATATTTCACCATCTTTGATTATATTATCAAAATTAGAAAGAATATCATTTCCGTATTTATCCTCAAGTTCACCTATAAATCTATCTAATTTTTCAAATAGCTCCCTTTCCTTCGGATTTAATTCTTCAAATTCTTCCAATCTATCTAATTCCAAAGCATTTTCCTCCATTTTGATTATAAAAAGTTAAATTGATAATAATATATAAACGAGATTAAATAAAGGAGAGATAATTTTGAAT
>CAZEUK010000026.1:0-9706 GCA_964514535.1 uncultured Aquificales bacterium | reverse complement strand
GTTTTTGTCGGAAACACACGACTAATTGACAATATTCAACTTTAAAAAACTTTTTCTTTGTTTCAATTCTTTTCTTGGATTTATAAAAAATTTAATCCAAATAAAAAACAAAAATATTTATGTAAAAGCACGAACATTTACAGAAAATATAGGAAGAAATTACTATCCTAAACACTATAAAGAGCTTACTGTTAAAATTTTTTTATATCTGAAAATATTAAGAAGGAAATTGAAAAGCTAAAAAATATTTCTCTATTAAGGAAAATGTACCAATTTTTCCTTAATCTTAATAAGGATTATAAATTAAATATAAGGGAAATCTTATAGTCATTATTCTTTCATAATATTTTCATTTTTTAATCTTATAATAGGAATATAAAAAAACTTAAAAGGAATAAGCTTATTGATATTCAGGAGTTGGGCTGAGATTGATAAGGAACGGTTAAAAAAAAATTTAGAAAATATTTATCATTTTGCAAAGAAAGATATATTTGCTGTTATAAAGGCTGATGCTTATGGACATTGTGCTAAATTTTTAGCAAAAATATTACAAAAATATAAATACATACAAAAATTCTGTGTAGCTACTGCCTTAGAAGGTAAAGAGCTAAGAGAGGCGGAAATAAAAAAAGATATACTAGTTTTAGGTGGAATTTTAAAGGAAGAGATAGAGCTGTTTAAAGATTATAATCTAACTCCTGTAATATCAGATTTTTCACAACTTGAAAACACAAAAGGATTAAAAAAAATACATCTTAATTTTGATACAGGAATGCATAGGTTAGGTTTCTACAAATCTGATATTAAAGATATTGTTAGTTTTTTAAAGAAAAACAATATATCAGTTGAAGGTGTAATGTCCCATTTTCCATCTGCAGACGTTGATGAGAAATTTACAAACTATCAGATAAAGGAATTAAAAAAAATTTTAGCAATTTTAAAAATCTTTCATATAAATCCTAAATTTATACATTTACAAAATTCTGCAGGTTTAGTCTATCCCTGTGATTTTTGTAATGCTGTTAGAGTAGGACTGGCTATATACGGTGAAAAACCTTTTAAAAACTACCCTGTAGATGTTGAAAATATAATGTCTGTAAAGGCAAAGATTATATCAATAAAAAAATTGAAAAAAGGGGATAGAGTATCCTACTCAGGTACATTCATTGCACCTAGAAGTATGTATATTGCCACCGTTTCTTTTGGCTACGCAGACGGTTTGCCTAGAAATTTATCAAATAAAGGATATGTGATAATAAAAGGTTATAAAGCTAAGATTGTGGGAAATATAACTATGGATATGATTATGGTTGATGTGGATAGTTTTAAAGAAAAAATAAAGGAAGGTGATGAGGTTATTATTATAGGAAAAGATAAAGATTTAAATATTACATTTTCAGATATTGCCGAAATGTCAGGGACTATTCCATACGAAATAATGTGTGGAATATCAAAGAGGGTTAAAAGATTTTTCAAATAATTATCTTGCCTTTATAGTTTTGGTTAATTTATGATTAAATCGTTAAAATTAAAACAGATTGGGGGTTAAAGATGGCAAACATATTAGAAAGTAAGGAAGATTTATACAGCTTAGTCTCTTCTATTGCAGATTTAAAAGACAACAGAGTTTCATCTATTACAGATGAAAAAAAGTTAAGGGAAACAGTTATTGATGATTTAATTTATACAGCTGTTTTTTCCAAAAATGAAGAAGTAAAGGATGAAGCTAAAAGATTGATTAGAGAGCTTGCAAATGAATTTGGAGCTATACCTTCATCTATACATGATTTTTATATGGCTATGGGAAGGGGGGAAGTTGATAATATTACAACACCTGCAATTAATATAAGAGGAATGACTTACGATGTTGCAAGACAGATTTTTAAAGTTGCAATAAAAAATAATGTAGGTGCTTTTATATTTGAGATAGCTAAATCTGAAATAGGATACACTTATCAGAGACCATCCGAGTATGCATCTGCTGTTCTGTCTGCCGCAATAAAGGAAGGATTTAAAGGAAACGTTTTTATACAGGGAGACCATTTTCAATTTAATGCAAAAAAATATGCAGAAAATCCAGAAAAGGAGCTGGAGGGTATAAAAGAGTTAACAGAGGAAGCTATAAAAGCTGGGTTTTACAATATTGATATAGACCCTTCAACATTAGTTGATTATTCAAAACCTACATTAAAAGAGCAACAGTATCATAACTACATAAACACTGCCAAAATGACAGAGTTTATAAGAAGTATAGAGCCTGAAGGTATAACTGTATCAATTGGAGCAGAAATAGGACATATAGGTGGTAAAAACTCAACTGTAGAGGAGTTTGAAGCTTTTATGGAAGGATACTTAAGTGAAATACCTGAAGGAATGAGCGGTATATCTAAAATATCTGTCCAGACAGGAACAGAACATGGAGGAATACCTTTACCTGATGGTAGGGTGGCTGAAGTTAAGTTAGATTTTAACGTTTTAAACGATATAGGTAAAGTTGCAAGACAGAAGTATGGACTTGGTGGGACAGTGCAACATGGAGCATCAACTTTACCTGATGAACTGTTTGATAAATTTCCACAAAACAACTGTTGTGAGATACACCTAGCTACAGGTTTCCAAAATATTATGTATGATTTAATTCCTGAAGATTTTAAAAATGAGATTTATAACTGGATAAAGGAAAATCTAAAGAATGAGTGGAAAGAGGGACAAACAGAGGCACAGTTTATTTATAAAACTAGAAAGAAAGGTTTTGGACCATTTAAATATGAATGGTGGACTTTAGATAAGGAATACAAAGATAGGATAATGGAAGCATTATTTAACAAATTTGAATTTTTATTCCAAAAATTAAATGTCTTCAACACGAAAGATTTAGTCAACAAATACGTAAAACCTGTAAAAATACCTTATGGAAAATTAAAAGGTTAAATATATACATTTTCTTTTTCTTTTTTTCTTTTTATTACTCATTAAATATGGATTTAAGATAATTCTGATTTTAAAATAACACAAATTCTGGGATAGTTAATGTATAAAACATTATTTTTTCTCTTTAGGTATAAATTTAATTGTAATTCTTCACTTTAGCCAATTAGAACAAATTAACCGAATTTAATTTCTGATTTAATTAAAATCCTTCATTCTAGATAATTACTTTCAGAATTAACATTAAATAATAAGCTTTCAACATTTCAAATAACTTTTAAGTCTTTCTACTCCTTCTTTTAAGTGGTTAATATCTTTTGTATAGGCAAATCTAATATATTTCTGTGTATTATTCTCCCCAAAATCAACACCGGGAGTTATGGCTACATGTATATTTTTTAAAACATCCTTAACAAACTGATATGAATTATCAGAATATCTTTCTATATTAGCCCATATATAAAACGCACCTTTAGGAATTACATCTATATCAAATATTTTAGACAGTTCTTTATATAAAAAATCCCTCCTTTCTTTATAAATATTTCTAATCTTATTAAGATATTGATAATCAAAAGCACCTAACGCCCCGTACTGACTTAGTATAGGAGGTGCTATAAAAACATTTTGCAAAACTATTTCAGCTTTTCTAATTAAATCCTCAGGTAAGATTATCCATCCCAATCTAAAACCGGGCATACTAAAGTATTTTGAAAAACCGTTTATAACTATACTTTTATCTGAGAATTGTAAAGCTGTATATTCTTTGCCATCGTAAACTAAACCGTGGTATATCTCATCTGATATGAAATAAATATTATTTTCTTCACAATATTCTATTAATTCTTTTAAAACTTCTTTTTCGTAAACATTTCCTATAGGATTTGAAGGTGATGTGATTTGTAAAGCCTTTATATCTTTATATTCTTTTAACTTTTCAACTGTTAATTGGTAGTTAGTTGTCTTATCTATAGGTATAAAAACAGGATTTATATCTAAAAGATAACTAAAATTTTTATAGCAGGGATATGATGGGTCAGTTAACGCCAAACGTTCTCCTTGATTTAATAAAATCATATAAGCTACTAAAAAAGCCCCTGATGTTCCTACTGTTATCGCTATCCGTGAAGGAGACACATCTACTTTATACTTATCGTAATAAAACTTTGATATTTTTTCTCTTAATTCAGTTAATCCTAATGCTTCACTGTAATAATTAATCTTTTCCTTAACTGCCCTTTCAGTATATTCCCATACCTTCGGAGGAGGTTCTGTATCAGGTTCTCCTATCTCAAAATGGATAGTATCATCATATTTTTGAGCTTCCTTAAGTATATCCATAACTATAAAAGATTTTACTTTTCTTAATCTATCCATACTAAAAACCTTCCGTATAACTACAGTGCTATTGAGTAAAATTATAAATGATTAACTAAAATTCCAAAATTAATTGAATATACAAATATTTAAACGTTATTGAGTGATAAAATAAGAATTAGTAAAAATTTAATGATGAGGTTAGGATATAAATGTTCAAATCTATGTTTAAACGTCTTAAAGAAGGTCTGAAAAAAACTAAAACTCAGTTGTCTGATAGTTTTTCAAAAATATCATTTGGAAGAAAAATAGATGAAAGCTTATTTGAAGACATAGAAATGGTTTTACTACAGGCTGATGTAGGAGTTAATGCAACAGAGGAAATAATAGAGTTTTTAAAAAAAGAAAGTAAAAAAAGAAAAATAAAGGATGGAGAAGGCTTAAAAGAGTTATTAAAGGAAAAATTATACGATATACTTAAGGAATGTGAAGGAGGTTTAAATCTAGGTGAAGAAAAACCTGCAGTAATCCTATTTTTAGGAGTTAACGGAAGTGGAAAAACTACCACCGTAGGTAAGTTAGCATCACAACTAAAAGAAGATGGAAAATCTGTTGTTTTAGCGGCAGCCGATACTTTCAGAGCAGCAGCGATTGACCAATTGGAAGAATGGGCAAGACGGTCAGGAAGTAGAATAGTTAAACATTCTGAAGGAGCTGACCCTTCAGCTGTTGTGTTTGATGCGGTTAAATCTGCACAAGCTAGAGGGGAAGATGTAGTTTTAATAGACACAGCAGGTAGATTACATACAAAAGAACATCTAATTAAAGAATTACAAAAAATAAAAAGAACTATAAAGAAACTTGCCCCTAACCAACCTGTTGAGACTATACTAGTGTTAGATGGAACTATTGGACAAAACTCTATAAATCAGGCTAAAACATTTAAAGAGGCAACAGATATAACAGGAATAGTTATAACAAAACTTGATGGAACAGCTAAAGGAGGAGCGATAATTCCTATATGTAAAGAGTTAAAAATACCTGTTAAATTTATAGGAGTGGGAGAAGGTATTGAAGATTTACAACCTTTTGATGCAAAAGCATTTGTAGAGGCAATATTCAGTTAAAAATGTTAGTTTAATTATGATAAATCGTATAATAATTTTCCAACTGTAATTAATAATTTTAATTTTTAAATAATACTTTAAGAGGTTTATTAAAATGCCTAAAAAAAGAGGAGCAGATATAGTAATAGATGTTTTACTTGAAGAGGGAGTAGACACAGTTTTCGGTCTTCCCGGTGGGGCAATAATGGAAGTTTACGACGCCCTTTTTAACGCACCTTTAAGAAATATCCTTGCTAGACACGAACAAGCTGCTTCACATATGGCAGATGGTTATGCAAGGGCTACAGGAAAGGTTGGGGTTGTTTTGGCAACTTCAGGACCGGGAGCTACAAATTTAGTGACAGGTATAGCTACCGCATATATGGACTCTGTGCCTATGGTAGCTATTACAGGACAAGTCCCCACAAGCTATATAGGGACAGACGCTTTTCAAGAGGCAGATGTTGTCGGAATAACCAGACCAATAACTAAACATAATTTTTTGGTCACAGATATAAAGGATTTAGCTTTAATACTCAGACAAGCCTTTTATATAGCTAGAACAGGGAGACCGGGACCTGTGTTAGTTGATATACCTAAAGATATAACCCAACAGGTTTATGATTATAAAATGCCTACAGAAAGGGATGTTGAAGCATCTTTACCGGGATATAAACCACATTACGAAGGAAATCCTTCCCAGATAAAAAAGGCGGCAGAATTAATTAGGAAGGCTAAAAGACCTGTTTTATATGTAGGTGGTGGAGCTGTTATATCAGGTGCAGACAAAGAAATAAGGGAGTTAGTTGAGTTAACACGAATTCCTATAACAACTACAAATATGGCAAAAGGAATTTTTGACGAAAGCCATCCTCTAGCTTTACATATGTTGGGAATGCACGGCACTTATTACGCAAATATGGCTGTTTACCATTCAGACCTTTTAATTGCTGTCGGTTCAAGATTTGATGATAGAGTTACTGGGAAAATACAGGAGTTTGCACCTGAAGCAAAAATTATACATATAGATATAGACCCTGCATCTATAAGTAAAAATATTACTGTAGATGTTCCTATAGTTGGTGATGTTAAATTAGTTTTACAAAAGTTAATAAAAGAGTTAAAGAAAAAACCTATAGAGTGGGTTAAGTTAAGGGAGCAGTGGATAAAACAGATTGAAAAATGGAAAGAAAAACATCCTTTAACTTATAACAAATCTGACAAAATAATTAAACCCCAGTATGTTATAGAGGAGATACACAAGGCAACTAATGGAGATGCTATTATAACTGCAGGTGTTGGACAACATCAGATGTGGGCGGCAATGTTCTATAAATACAAATTCCCAAGACAGTTTTTAAACTCAGGTGGATTAGGTACTATGGGATATGGTTTTCCTGCGGCAGTTGGAGCTAAGTTGGGAAGACCTGACAAAAGAGTTATAGCTATAGAGGGAGATGGTTCATTCATAATGAACGTTCAAGACCTGATAACTGCAGTTCAGTACAGGATACCTGTAATAATAGCGTTAATAAATAACTCATTCTTAGGAATGGTTAGACAGTGGCAACAGTTATTCTATGACAGTAGATACTCTTCAGTTTGTTTAGCAACCCAACCAGACTTCGTTAAGTTGGCAGAAAGTTTCGGAGCTGTAGGTTTGAGAGCAACAAAACCTTCAGAAGTTCCTAAAGTTTTACAGGAAGCTTTAAAAGTTAAAGACAAGCCAGTTCTAATTGATTTTGTTGTTGATAAAGAGGAAAATGTTTTACCTATGGTGCCTGCAGGTAAAAGCTACAGGGAAATGATTTTAAGCCCTAAACAAAAGGGAGAAGCTGAAACAATGTATTTAGTAGGTTAAAAAAATTTAGGAGTTATTAGAGAATGGCAGAGGAAATAAAAGTTTTAAAGGTAAGGGAAGAGAAAAAAACAGAGGTTAGAAAACATATAATTATAGTTAGAGCCCAACATAACTTTGGAGTTTTAACGAGAATAACCAGTCTGTTTGCAGGTAGAGGATACAATATAGAAAGTCTTTCTGTTGGAAAAACAAACGAACCGAATGTTGCAAGGATAACTATAGTCGTTAACGGTGATGAAAGGATTATAGAGCAGATAATAAAGCAGTTAAGGAAGCTAATAGAAACGTTAAAGGTGAAAGATATAACCAATAAACCCCACATAGAGAGAGAGTTAGCATTAATAAAAGTCCACGCAGGAACTGACAGTGAGAGAAACGAAATAATGAGACTTGTAGATATATTTAGGGCTAGAATAGTTGATGTTTATACAGACACATACACTATAGAGATAACAGGCAATACTGAAAAGATAGGAGCTTTTATAGATTTAATAAGACCATTTGGTATTAAAGATATTGCTAGAACAGGTATAGTTGCTATAACAAGGGAAAGTGCTACAAGAAAACTTAACTACAAGGAAGGTCAGTTTGATTAAAGTATGAGAAATATCTTTTTTATCTTTCTTTTATTTATATCTTTTAACAAACTGTATGCAGAAGATTTTTATTTAAAAGAAATAAGATTAATTAATATAAATCAGTACTGTGAAAATTCTGACTGTGAAGAGAAAAATTTAGTAAAAGATTTTTTCCTAAACACTTTTTCTAATATTACTAATAAAAAGATAGATAATTATATATTTGTAAATATAGCTATGCTTTCCAATACATTTAGTAGTTGTATAAACATATATAAAAAGGGCAAACTTGAAAGTATAAAATGTATAACCTCAAAATCGTTAAATGATTTACCAAGAGATTTAATGGAAGTATCTAAAGATTTCCTTAAACCTAAAAGAAAGATAGAAGATATAGCTTTAGTTTTAAAAGGAAATGTAAAAAAAGATTTTAATAAAATTTATTTGTTAAGTAATAAATCTGTAGTTATACTCTTTGACAAACCTTTAGACAATTCAAAACCAAAAAAAAATTTTTACAGTATAAAAGTTAGTAAAAATAAATATAATATTCTTTATTTAAACAAAGAAGAGAGCTTAAAGATTTTTAAAATAATATTTGATGGAAAAAGGATAGATAAAGTGTATTTGGAGAGGAACAAATGATAGCTGTAATACAGAGAGTTAATAAATCTTATGTTGAAGTTGATAATAAAGTAGTAGGGAAGATTGACAAAGGAATAAATATATTACTTGGAGTTGTAAAGGGAGATACAGAGGAAGATATAAAAAAGTTGATAAATAAAATTCCCTTTTTAAGAATTTTTGAAGATGAAAATGGAAAAATGAATTTATCTTTAATTGATATAGAGGGAAAGGCTTTAGTTATATCCCAATTTACACTTGCAGGAAATGTTAAAAAAGGTAGGAGACCTTCCTTTGAGAATGCAGAAGAACCAAAAAAAGCTAAAGAGTTATACCTGAAGTTTGTAGAAGAGTTAAAAAAGTACGTCCCAGTTGAAACTGGAATTTTTGGAGCAGATATGAAAGTTTTTATAGAAAACGATGGACCAGTTACATTTATAATTAATTCAAAGGATTTATAAAAATAATAACAATTTTGTTAGATTAAATTTCAACTTTGTTAACATATTTACAATTTTGAAGAAAAAATTTAACCAATGTTTATTATTTTTTAATCATAAATAGAACATATTTAATATAATTTTAAAAAATTTTAATAAGAATTAGCTTACCTTCAAATAAATGGTCAATTTTGTTAAAATAAACAAAAAGTTATAATATAATAGGATTTGAGAAGAGGGGAAATTTATGAAAAAAATAGAAGCAATAATAAAACCCTTTAAGCTAGATGAAGTAAAAGATGCGTTAGCCAGTATTGGAATATACGGAATGACAGTTTGGGAAGCTAAAGGATTTGGAAGACAGAAGGGACATACAGAGCTTTACAGAGGAGCGGAATACGTTATAGATTTCCTACCAAAAGTAAAAATAGAAGTTGTAGTTGATGACCGTATGGTGGAGAAGGCAGTTGATGCAATAATAAACGCCGCTAGGACAGGAAGAATAGGAGATGGGAAAATATTTATAATTCCAGTTGAAGATGCAATAAGAATAAGAACAGGAGAGAGAGGTTCTGAAGCTTTATAAGAGAACAATTTTGTTAATTTTTAATAAATAAAAGGAGGTTAGCTAATGGCTATGATACAGTGTCAAACACCTGATGATGTTATGAGAGTTATTTCTGAAAAAGGTATAGCCTTTGTAGATTTAAAATTTTCCGACCCATTTGGACAGTGGCAACACTTAACAGTTCCAGCACATGAATTTTCAAAGGAAACTTTTGAAGAAGGAGTTCCTTTTGACGGTTCATCAATAAGAGGATGGAAGGGAATTAACGAGTCTGATATGTTATT